>JAUXEW010000205.1 GCA_030620375.1 Desulfobacteraceae bacterium
ACTGAGCCAAGAGAAGTTGAATGAAAATAAGCCAAAACAAATACTTTTTATTTTATGATTGATACCCAAAAAAATGGCCACATCAGAGCATTGGGTCTTTGTTCCGGCGGGCTTGATAGTATGCTGGCAGCGCTGGTTTTACGGGACCAGGGGATCGAAATTGAATGGATCACTTTTGAAACCCCTTTTTTTTCATCGGAAAATGCCCGGCAGGCGGCTGAACAGCTAGGAATTCCGATAACGGTTAACCATATTACCAGCGTATATCTGGATATGTTAAAGAATCCGCCGGTTGGTTATGGAAAATATATGAACCCTTGCATGGATTGCCATTCGCTCATGTTCCGCCTTGCAGGAGAAGTGATAAAAGAACGGAAGTTTGATTTTCTTTTCAGTGGTGAAGTGTTGGGTCAGCGCCCCATGTCTCAGACCAGATCCTCCTTGCGGTATGTGGAAAAACATTCCGGATATGAGGGATACATTGTTCGTCCATTAAGCGCAAAACATCTTCCGGAAACCTTACCGGAAAAAGAAGGATGGGTTAATCGAGAGTTGTTGCTCAATATCACGGGCAAGTCCCGCAAGCCCCAGATCAAATTGGCACAAACATACGGTATTGTAAATTATCCGGCACCGGCAGGCGGATGCTTATTAACGGACAAAGGGTTTTCAAGGCGGTTAAAAGACCTGTTTGAGCATCAAAATGAGTATTCGGAAAACGATTTGAACCTTCTAAAACAGGGTCGTCATATTCGGATAAGCAAAGAAGCAAAAATAATCGTGGGGCGGAACCATCAAGACAACGAACGAATATTAAAGCACTACCGTTCAGATAAAGACATCCTCATTAAAATGAGCACGTTGCCAGGCCCCATAGTCCTATTACCAAACGGCGGAGACCGGGATATTGTTTTTCTATCTGCTTCCATATGTGCCGGTTACGGGAAAGCAGTTAAAGGCGCATCAGTGAAGGTCATGGTGGAAACGCCTCACGTCCATGAAATAATCTCCGTAATTGCAATTCAACCCAAAGAAATCAGGGGTCTTTTACTATAACCTCAATTGAGCGTATAGGCGCTTTTTACCTGATCATCTATGCCGAGTTCACTCTCAGTTGACCGCAGGCGGCAGAAATATCTTCTCCTTTGCTTCGGCGAATAATAGCCGTGAAATTATTTTTAACCAGCAAATCCTGAAAGGTTAATATAACCGATTCTTCCGGCCGTTTAAAATCACACCCTTCATGCTCATTAAAAGGAATAAGGTTTATCTTTGCTCTAATGGGCCGAAGCAGATTTACCAACCGTTTTGCATTTTCGACCGAATCGTTGATTCCCTTTATCAAAACATATTCAAATGTAATGCGGCGACGAGGTTTTAACGGGTATTCCCGGCATGCTTGAAGCAGCTGTTCAATGGGATGTCTCCGGTTAATGGGCATGAGCATGTCACGAGTCTCATTGTCCGTGGCATTAAGGGATATGGCCAGATTGACGGGGGTGTCTTGACCCAAATCACCCAACCTTGAGGCCACTCCGGCAGTGGAAAGTGTCACTCTTCGACTTGAATAGTTCAGTCCATCGTCTCCGTCGATAATCGTATTAACGGCACTAACGACGTTTTTATAATTTGCCAGCGGCTCGCCCATTCCCATGATGACGATATTGGTAAGGCGGGAATCATCGGGTAAATCATTTTCCACATCTCTTACCTGGGCAATAATTTCACTGCGAGAAAGGTTCCGAATGCATCCGCCCTTTGCGGTTAAACAGAACTGGCACCCCTGAGCGCATCCCACCTGACTGGAAATGCATAAGGTATAATGATCCCGCTCAGGAATCAGGACAGTTTCGATAACATTTTGATCTGCCAGTTTAAACAGGTATTTTTTTGTGCCATCAGAAGAATGTGCGATCTTGGCCGTTTTTAAGCGGCCGATGAAAAAATGTTTCGTTAGTAAGGATCTGATATTTTTCCCGAGGTCGGTCATGACATCAAACCTGTCGGCCTGGCAAGAATAAATCCATTTTGCAACCTGCTTTGCACGGTAGGACTTGATATCGTATTGGTTCAACCACGTTGACAACTCATCCATGGTTAGGTTTAAAATATCTGATCTCTGTGACATAGTTGCCTTTGTTTAAATGTAACCGTTTTGATGATTTCGTAAAAGGTCGGAATCCAGTGTTTTCAGAAACTTATGACTGACCTGGACCCCGGCCTTCGCCGGGGTGACGACTGTTTACGAAGCCATCAAATTTACCTTGACATACCATTATTATAATATTAATTTTAAGGATTTAGTGAATTTTCGGTGACTTTGGCTCATAAAAGACGTCATGTGAAATCATCATTTCCAAACCGATTTGACTGATCTTTTTGATCTTTAAGCCGTAAAATGATATGGTTATTTAACTTGGACCAGCTAAAATTCACACAACATGTTAGACCGATTATGGCAACTTAAACCAAAAAAATCAAAGACCAAAAAGCGGGTTGGCAGACTATGTTTGAAAGTTTAAGCGATAATCTTAACACCATATTTAAAAAACTTAAAGGGCACGGTAAGCTGTCAGAGAAAAATATCGAGGATGGGTTGAAAGAAGTCCGCATGGCCCTCCTTGAAGCTGATGTTCATTACCGGGTTGTAAAAAAGTTTGTCGCCGATATAAAAGAGAGAGCTTTAGGGCAAGAGGTCATGAAAAGTCTGACCCCCGGCCAGCAGATTATAAAGATCGTCAACGAGAAGCTTACGAAGTTGATGGGCTCTTTTCATGAAGACTTAAATCTTTCGGGAGCCGTGCCGGTATCGGTGATGCTAGTGGGGCTGCAGGGTTCCGGGAAAACCACCACAGCAGGCAAATTAGCCATATTTTTAAGAAAAAAAGGGCGAAAACCATATTTAGTGCCGGCGGATGTATATCGACCGGCGGCAATCGATCAATTGACAAAACTGGGGGATCAGCTTAACGTACCGGTATTCCCGTCTACCGTTGACATGGACCCGGTTCAAATATGCAAGGATGCTAGAACTGCGGCGCATCGATACAAATGTGATACCTTACTCCTGGACACCGCAGGGCGTCTGCATGTGGATGAGAAATTGATGGCTGAACTTGATCGGATAAAGGCCGCGGTCAACCCCTCCGACATCCTTTTGGTGGCTGACGCCATGACAGGGCAAGATGCCGTCAATATCGCCAAATCGTTTGATCAGATGCTGGATATTGGTGGTGTTATTCTTACCAAATTGGATGGCGATGCGCGGGGTGGGGCGGCTCTCTCGATTAAGGAGATCACGAATAAGCCGATCAAGTTCGTCGGTGTGGGGGAAAAATTAAACGATCTGGAGCCGTTTCATCCGGACAGAATGGCATCCAGGATCCTGGGTATGGGAGACGTTCTGACGTTAATTGAGAAAGCCCAGGCAGTAGTGGATGAAAAGGAAACGCTGGCGCTTGAAAAAAAGCTTAGAAAAAATGAGTTTACACTTGAAGACTTCCGGAATCAGATGGCCCAGATGAGAAAATTGGGCTCATTATCGGATATGCTTAATATGATTCCCGGAATTGGAAAGATGAAACAGCTTAAAAATCTTGATGTTGATGATAGGGAACTGGTAAAAATAGAAGCGATCATTAGCTCGATGACATCTCAAGAACGGAGAAGGCATACAATAATAAACGGAAGCCGTCGAAAAAGGATTGCCAAAGGGAGTGGAACCAGTGTACAAGACGTAAATAAATTGCTGAAAAATTATGCCCAGGTCATGAAGATGGTGAAAAAAATCAATAAAGGCGGTATGCGTGATCTCGGAAGAGATATGCTGCCGTTTTAAAGGAGATCGTATATGTCAGTTAAAATCAGGTTGGCCCGACATGGCGCGAAGAAAAAGCCATTTTATCGAATTGTAGTGCAAGACATTGAATCCCCGAGGGATGGAAGGTTTCTGGAAACAGTCGGCACATATAACCCGCTGAAGGATCCGGCAGAAGTTACGGTAAAAGGAGAGCGGATAAAATATTGGATAGAACAGGGTGCTATTCCGACAGATACAGTAAGGAGTCTTTTGAAAAAGGAAGGTCTCTTTACCCCATCCGAATAGCATCCGAGCCCCTTATTCTCAACAGCCCATAAAGGAGGCGGAGCTATGAAAGAGCTGATAAAATACATCGCTGAAGCTTTAGTGGACAATCCGGAACAAGTAGAGGTTGCAGAAGTCGAGGGGAACCAAACCTCGGTATTAGAATTAAAGGTGGCAAAAGAGGATTTAGGGAAGGTCATCGGCAAACAGGGACGAACTGCACGGGCAATGCGGACCATATTAAGTGCGGCCTCTGCCAAAATCAAAAAACGAACTGTTCTTGAAATTGTAGAATAGACCAGTGGACAAGGATGGCCTATTCCCCATTGGAAAGATCATTGGGGCTCATGGTATAAAGGGAAACCTCAAAGTCCTTTCATATGCTGAAACAGTGTCCGTCTTCACAGCGGGCAAGGTTATCCTGGTTCGAAACAAAAACGGGCAACAGAAAGCATATTCCATACAATGGGCCAGTCCTTATAAGAAGGGGGCTCTTTTATCTTTAAATGAGATAAATGATCGCGATCAAGCCGAAATTCTAGCTGGTTCTGAAATTTTTATCAGAAAGAGCGATTTGCCAAAGCTTGAAGAAGGTGCCTATTATTGGTTTGATTTAATAGGGCTTTTTGTGTGGACAACCGACGGTCAAATGATTGGACGCATCGAATCAATCATTGATACCGGCAGTAATGATGTGTATGTCGTGAAAAACAAAGACTCGGAAATACTGGTTCCGGCTATAGAATCAGTTGTTTTAGAGATCAATTTAAACCAACAGGTCATGCGGGTTAATTTGCCGGATGGTTTATAATTTTGGATCATCTCCCGATTAGTTGGTGTTAATTAAGGCAAAATAAATGGGTTATCTCCAATTGAGCAGGCGTGATCCCAGAGGGTACAAGGGGTCAAGGATTCAAGGGTTCAAGTGAAATGCTAAAAAATTACAAAGATTTGAAAGTCTGGCAAAAGTCATACGAACTCTGTTTAGAGATATTTAGAATAACAACAACATTCCCAAAGGAAGAAAGATACGATCTAACTTCACAGATAAGAAGATCTGTTGTGTCTATTCCTTTATATAGCAGGAAG
>JAUXEW010000255.1 GCA_030620375.1 Desulfobacteraceae bacterium
CACAAAAGTACTTGAAAAGGCTAATAAATTAAATATTAGCCATGGGGCACAATTGTGGAGAAACATGTATGGACATGGCGAATATTATTTGCCGAAACTGGGAACCTACTACGAGTTGCTTAAGGCTACGAAAAAAACGTTTGATCCCCACAACCTTATGCACCCGGATATAGAGCCGCTTACGGATGATTATATCTAATGCCTGAACGAAAACTGCCAATTTCCCCAATGTCTGCGTTGGGCTCAAATTTTAATCCGCCTGGAGAGGATTAATTCCTTATTTTTTTTGTTCCGTTCATGGCCAGTACAATGAATATATATGAAACATACCGGACAGTGAACAAACGAATTGGCACGGGAGAAAAGATATTTTTCAAACAGGGTTCAACGGAATGTTTTTTTTCATCAACCGGTGCGGATCCTGATAACTATTTGCGGTTGCCAACCATTGGCATTTATATGGGGGCCGGGACATCCCATTCCTGGTTGTGGTTTGTCGATCTTTTTGATCGAATGGGGTTTTATGAGCTGGTTTTTTTAGATGAAGCCCATATCCGGCAAAACGGATTGACCGGTATTGATGTCCTGACGATATCCGGTGGTGATACATTCGCCATAGCCGAAGGACTGGGTGAGACCGGTTCTTTAGAGATTGAAAATTTTGTTGTAAACGGCGGCCTGTACATCGGTTCGTGTGCCGGAGCCTATCTTCCGTTAAATTCGTCTAAGGAACATCTCAACCGATTTAATTTTGTAAATGTAAAAATTACCAATTTGACGGGAACCCTTCCCGAAGCCAAGAAGATGGCGGAAAAATATTGTACGCCGTATGGATGTTCTTTTATTTATCATCCTGTAAGAGAAGCAGTATCGCTGAGAACAACCGGAATACCGCCTTTTACCGGTATGAACACCGTATCCGCTCCATTATACGGCGGACCGGCATTGGTAACAACCCATAACGGGTGCATACTGGCTAATTATGAAAGCTTTACGGATAAAACCCTGTTTTTGGTTGATGAACAGCTGGCCCGTGAAACCTTGATCGGCAAGGCGGCGGCGGTGAAAGCAGCGATGGGACAGGGGAAATTTTATCTTTTCGGACCCCACTTCGAACATCCGAATTTCCCTTTGGCCAACAAACTGGTGGCGGATGCCATATACTGGGATAGCCATACTACCGCTCGGGTGGCTAAGGAAAATGCTGATATTAAAACGGTAAATATTAACGGGAAGACGGCAAAGAAGTTACTTATGGATATCAGAAGGGAGTTAAGCAACTCCAGAATTACAGCATTCGGTATGGAAATGCTTCCGGTCCGATGGCAAATCGGGAACAAAATCTATGAACCACCCAAAATTCGGGTGTTTATTGAAGCGATGTGGCATCGTTTAAAGCAGCTTGAAAAATGGGGCAGTTTGACGGTTTCCCCGATTTCACAGGCGAATATCGTTAAAATGGCACAGGCGGTTACGGTATTATTACGGGAGATGAAGCAACAATTAGACAAAGGATGGGATACCACGGATTTGGCCGAAGAACTGTTTCATTCTTTGAAAATACTCACGGGACTTTTTTTACAGATTTATTTTAATACCGCCAGAGATTTTTTGCGGGACACGACACTATTGACATCGGAATAATACTATGCATTATGAAGTTCAGGCAAATATTATATTTTACCTTGTTGCGGCAATTTCCGTTATTATCCTGTTGGCAGGACTGTTCGGCATGGTAAACATCTGGAGACTGGGGAAGGCGCCGACGCTCAATACCGATATTAAAAAATCCAAATGGATTTCATCTTTCATAACAGCCGCTTTTCTGGAAACCCAGATATTGGAATACAGTGTTTTGGCATGGGTCTCCCACATGATGATATTCTGGGGATTTATTTCTCTGTTGATGTTAACCTCAGCCCACTTTTTTCTCATATGGTTTGTTCCCGAAGCATCTTCGTTATTCCAATACTTTAAATTCGGTAACGGTATTATAATAATGGCGGTTTGGGGTGATTTTTGGGGATTGACGCTGCTTACCGGCATCCTTATTGCCTTATACCGGCGATATATTATAAAACCGGAATATCAAAATACCATCAGCGAAGATGTCGTTGCCATCTGGTTGCTGTTTGTAATAACCGTCACCGGATTTATGTGCGAAGCCGTAAGGCTGTCCGTCGCTTCTAATGCCCATGATGCCGCCTATTCTTTTGCCGTTTATTGGGTGGTGCCGTATTTAAGCGGATTGAAACTGACTCAAGCCTATTTAACAGGGATGTTTTGGATTCATTCGGTTGTATCGCTTGCATTTCTGATATATATTCCGTTTTCAAACTTTAAGCATATGTTCGCATCTCCGCTGGATTATGCCTTTGTGACTTCGGGGAGCCGGTATGCCAAAGAAGTGTGGAGTAGTAGAACCAGGGATAAAGACAGGGTTAAGGACTAAAACGAATGAAGAAAAGTTATACCCCCGGTAAATATATTGATATAAGCAATTTAAGCTGGCATCAGGTTGTGGAGCTGGACGCCTGCAGCCGTTGCGGGGAGTGCGTAAAATGGTGCCCGGTTTATGTCCAGGATGCTAAAGAATCCATTACTCCCAGAGATAAACTTCGTGCATTTCGAAAGATCATTGTCGCGCAGAATAGTTTAAGGCGTAAACTGATTAATCCGGATAGCCGGCTGGGCAGGCTGATTTGTCCGAAGCTCCCCACTGAAGAAGAGATTAAACAGGCTGCGGAAGCAATGTACGAGTGTAGTACCTGCCGCCAATGCCACTTTGTTTGTCCGTCCAGGATAGATACGGTGGAATTGTATGAGGCCTTAAGGCGGGCATTGGTGAATTCGGGTGTTCCCCATATCGAAAGCCATGAGCCTATGGTCGCCAGTTCAAAAGCCTATGACAACCCCTGGGTTCAACCGAGGAGCCAGCGGGCACGGTGGACGAAAGTGGCCAAAAAGGAAAAGCGAATCAAAGATATTCCCAGGATAGTTAAACCTCCGAAAGGTCTGGCACCTCCGAAACCGATACGGGACGAGTAAGGACAGGTAACAAGGAGATCGCGTGTGAAACAAGAGCATCCAAACAAACGGGCCATCCTCGAAAAAAAAACCGACCAACATGACAACACTGAATCAACCGGTGAAACATATGACAGCGTGGTAAAGGACATACAAATCAAGAGTGCGGATTCCATTGATATCCTTTATTATGTGGGATGTACGGCGGCATATGATAACAACGTGAAAGAAGTCGCAATCAATACCATCAATATATTTAATGAGCTGGGATTAAACTACGGGATTCTCGGCAAGGAAGAAAAATGTTGCGGCAGTGTGATGCTCAGAATCGGAGATTATGAGTTTGAACGGTTGGCCGAGTACAACATCAGACTGTTTAACGCATTGAATATCAAGACGCTCGTGACTTCCTGTGCCGGGTGTTATCGAACCATAAAAGGGGACTATAAGCGTATCGGCAAATTAAACATGGAAGTTTTGCATGTCGCTGAGCTTATGGCCAGGTTAATTCGTGAGAAAAAATTAGTTTTAGAGCACGAAGTGCCGATGAAAGTAACCTATCATGATCCCTGCCACATGGGACGACACAGCAATGTGTATGACACACCGAGAGAGATACTGCGGGCGATACCGGGACTTGAATTTGTCGAAATGGATCGCATTCTGGAGTTTTCCAGATGTTGCGGCGCCGGTGGGGGACTAAAAGCCGGCTTTCCCGACATTCAGAATCTGATGGCTCAGGAGCGGGTCAGGGATGCGGAGAGGACCGGCGCGGAGCGATTGGTATCCACCTGCCCTTTTTGCTACCAGGGGTTACAAATCGGCATTAATGCGATATCGTCAACCGTAAAAATGACCGACCTGACCGAATTGGTCGCCCTTTCCATGGGAATTGAAGCAAAGTCCTAAAATCCTTACGTGGAAGATTCCCCGTAGCTTGCTGCAGGGAGGCTTTAATTTGGGTGATCCGATTACACAAAACCACAGGAATAGCCGGCTATTTAAAGGGATACCCCATGAACTTAATCAACATCAAAGACTCAATCAGGTCATATCCTGGCGTAACGAGAAAAAGACCGATTCAGGATATATACACTCA
>JAUXEW010000186.1 GCA_030620375.1 Desulfobacteraceae bacterium
CACGCTTGTATAAAAGTCCCCGGCATCTCATGTAATTGAACCGCAATAGCGGGTGCATTCCCCGTAGCGAGACCTTTGAAAAATGTTCATTTTTGTTCAAGGCCAAGGAAGGCGAAAATTTAGCGCTGAAAAGCTTCACTGCGTGCAACTACAGGAATACATTGAGTATTTTGAGGATAGCGCTAAAGCTTCACTTCGTGCCAAAATTTGAGCCTGACGCCGGGAATGGGCAAAAAGGGGTGTTTTGCAAAGGTCTCGTAGCTTCTTGCTGCGGGGAAGGTCAGGTCGGGGAGTTTTTTACTAGGATTTTTTTACCCTTACGAACATGCCCAATATCAACATAGCGGCAATTGCCATAATTCCCCCGAAAATAAACGGTGCGCCGGGAAAGAGTAAGAACAGGAATCCTGCCATAACGCTTGCCGGAAAAAGCCCGATACCCACGATGGTATGGAAAAACCCCAGTGCGGTTGCTTTCGAGCCTTCAGGGGCAAGATCTGAAACAAACGCCTTTTCAACCCCTTCCGTCAAGGCATAATATACACCGTATATTATCCAGAACCCCCACAACAGGCTGTTTGTATCCGGTGTAATAAAGCTAAAAGAAAGATAGACCACCGCATATAGACTGTATCCTGCCATGAGGATTTCTTTCCGCCCGATCCTGTCGGATAATGAACCAAAGAAGGTGGATAATAAGGTACAGGAAAGATTGAACAAAAGATACATCAGGATTACCGAAGACAACGAATGTCCGAGATCCATGCTCCGTAATAGTAAAAACTGATTTGATGAATTCCCCAGGGCAAATAATAACTGGGACAAAAACAAAATCTGAAGGTTTCGGTCGTACTGCCGGAAATTTAAGGTCGGTTTAGATTTGGCATCAGTAGGTAAGGCGGGATGTTGTTTGCGGATTTCTTTGACAAACAAGAGAAATAAGATACCGATAAATGCAGGAATAATCGAGATGAGAAACAAAATATAAAAAGCGCTGATATCCCGCAAATTGCCGGTTGCAGGATCCAAAAATCGGCTGACCAGAAAATAACAGATCAGCGCCCCTAATGTGGCCCCGGCAAAATCCATTCCCCTTTGAAAACCAAACGCTTTCCCCTGGATGGAGCCGGAGACGGATTCAGAAATCAATGCATCCCGTGGTGCCGTCCGGACCCCTTTCCCCACACGGTCTAAAAATCGGCTGAGTAAAATAAAATACCATCCCATAGCCGATAGAAAGAGGAGAATTTTAGAAAATGCGGAGATCGTATAACCGAAAATCGCAGGCCCCTTTCGATTTTTCATCCGGTCGGAATAATATCCGGAAAAAAGCTTCAGCAAACTGGCCGTAGATTCGGCAATTCCCTCAATGATCCCTAAAACCGGGCCGATCATGGCGGTTTTTGTCACCATAATCATACGGACAAACGCCTGCAAAAGAGGGTATATCATCTCTGACGACACGTCTGTAAAAAAAGACGTAAACCCGGTAAGAATAACGTTTCGAGTGATTTTATGGTTTTTCATGAAAAGCGGTTCTCCACTATCCTGAAATTTTAACGCGGGGGGCTTTCACGAATTTTTTTGATCAGGACGTTGACCTGTTCAATCACCGCCGGCTCTTTGGATAACGTCTTGGCGTGTTTTAATACCTTTTCAGCGTCATCATATCGTTTCATTCTAACGTAAATAGAAGCGAGAAAAAGATAGTTGTTGATATTGTCAGGGTCCAGTTCGGTTATTCTAAAATGTTCACTAACAGCGGCTGAATACTTTTTTTGAACAGCAAATACCCTTGCAAGATACTGATGAGATTCAATATGATTATCATTGAGGGAGATGGCTGTCTGAAAAGCGCTTACGGCCTGCTCAAATTTTTCATTGGCTTGTTCCACATTCCCTTCGGGCAACAGGTCATAAAATCCTTCTTTGTATAACGTAAGCCCCAGTTCGTGGTAATATTTTTCATCCTGAGGCTTTCTTTTTGACCCGCATATTCCAAAATATACAAGCATAAAGGCCATTAATGCGATAACGCCCAAGGCAACCGATATCCGACGAAATTGATTCATAGTACGACCCCTATAATAAGGTTTTATTCATTATTGACGCCTCCCCGCAGCAAGCTACGAGGAATGCGCTAATGAGCAGTGGCCCAATTTTCTCCCCATGCGATATTTACCTTTAAAGGCACTTTCAAGTCCCAGATCCCTTCCATTATCTCTTTTACCAAATGAATCACCATGTCCAGTTCTTCCGGCGGTACCTCAAAAACCAGTTCGTCATGAACGGTCAACAACATGGCCGACTGAAGATGCCGGTTTTGAAATTCATGATCCACTTTGATCATGGCCAGCTTAATCAGATCGGCTGCTGTTCCCTGAATTGGCGTGTTTACGGCAATCCGCTCGGCAAACCCCCGAACATTTCTATTGTCACTGTTGATTTCAGGTATCATCCGAATCCGACCCAAAAGCGTGCTGGTTTTTTGAGTTCTTTCTGCCGCTTCAATCGTCTGATCGATAAATTGTTTTACCCCCTTATAACGGTTGAAGTAATTGTCAATATAACGCTTTGCCATCTTTTGGCTGATCCCGAGCTCTTTGGAAAGGCTAAACGGACTCATACCATAGATAATTCCGAAATTGATGATCTTGGCATGTCTTCTGAGTTCCGGGGTAATCATCTCAGGAAAAATCTGGAACACCTCGTTTGCGGTCCGGGTATGAATATCTTCGTTTTCTAAAAATGCCTTTATCAGAATCGGATCTTCCGAACAGTGGGCCAGAATTCGAAGCTCCACCTGCGAGTAATCGGCAGAAACCATATGCCATCCGTCTGCGGGGATAAATGCGCTTCTGATCTCTCTGCCTTCTTCGGTTCGAACGGGAATGTTCTGAAGATTAGGGCTCGAACTGCTTAACCGCCCGGTGGCGGTAACCGTCTGGTTATATGACGTATGAATTCTGCCGGTTTCCGGATGGATCAGGTCAATCAAGGCGTCGGTATAAGTTGACTTTAGCTTCGCCAGGGTCCGGTGACGCAGAACTAGGCCGGGAAATTCGTGCTGGTCCGCCAATATGGTCAGTACGTCGACATCCGTGGAATATCCGGTCTTTTTTCGGGTCTTTTTTTGAATCGGCAGCTGTAATTTTTCAAACAGGATATGACCAAGCTGTTGAGGAGATTTTATATTAAATTCTTCCCCGGCCAGCCCGTAGATCCTCTGCTCTAACTGCCCAATCTGCTGTTCAAACCTTATAGAAAGTCGTTTGAGTTTTTCTTTATCAACACGGATGCCCCGCATCTCCATAGACAGAAGAACCGGGACCAGAGGCATTTCAACGGTTTCATAGAGATGTTTTAGTCCGATCGCTTCAAGTTCAGGCAATAGTATGTTTTTAGCGGCAAGGGTGACGTCCGCATCCTCGCAAGCATACGGCACCGCTTTTTCCAATGGTACCTGGTTAAAAGTCGATGCCCCTTTCCCTTTGCCCACGATATCTTTGAACTTAATGGTTTTATGACCCAGAAAATCCATAGCTATCTGATCTAGACTATGGGCGCGTTTGGAGGGATTAATTAGATAGGAAGCCAGCATAGTATCAAAAACGACCCCGTCAAGATGAATGCCGTGCCGCAACAGAACCATCCAGTCATATTTAATGTTTTGACCGATTTTTTTAAATTCCGGATTTTCCAACACGGGTTTTAATTTTTCCAGTACCTCGGACAAGTCAAGTTGGGCAGGAACACCATCATAATCATGTGTACAGGGAATATAAAACGCTTCCGCCGGTTTTACTGAAAAAGAAAGCCCCACCAGTTTGGCTCTCATAGGATCCTTTGATGTGGTCTCGGTGTCCAGGGCAAACATACCGGCGGTTCTAAGCCGCTCAATCATACCGTTTAGCGCTGAAATATCCAGGATTGAATGATAATTCGTTGATTCCTTACCCGCCTCCTGTGAAAAATCCTGTTGTAATTGCCTGAATTCGAGTTCTTTAAACAGGTTTGAAAGCTTGGCGTTGTCCGGGCCTTGGACTTTAAAATTTTCAGGTTCAAATGACAGCGACACCGAAGTATCGATGGTCACGAGCTTTCGACTTAACAGGGCCTGATCTTTGAAGTTGCTTAGATTTTCTCTTTGTTTTTTCCTGGCAACCTTTTCAAGGTTTTGATATAAATCGTCAATGCTTCCGAAATCCTTGACTAAGGCTAAGGCGGTTTTAGGTCCGATCCCGGGAACACCCGGAATATTATCGGCCGTGTCACCTGAAAGTCCCATCACATCGATCATCTGAGGCGGTTCTATCCCGTAAGTTGTCTTAACGAACTTCAGATCCAATATCAGATCTTTCATGGGATCCCAGATCACGGCTTTCCCTGTAACCAGTTGAATAAAATCTTTATCCCCCGTAACCATTACCACCTCAAAACCATCGGCTTCCGCCATTCTGGCAAAAGAACCGATGAGGTCATCTGCTTCAAATCCCTGCTGTTCAAAGATCGGCACATTGAACCCTGTTGTTACCGCTTTAATATAAGGAATCTGAACAGCCATATCCTCGGGCATGGGGGGTCGATTGGCCTTGTAATCCTTATAAATTTCATGCCGAAAGGTCGGTCCTCTGGCATCGAAAAACATGGCCACATACTCGGGTGACCGCTCCTTGATGAGCTTAATCAGCATTCTGGCGAACCCAAATACCGCATTGGTAGGAAGGCCTTTCGAGTTGGAAAGGTTTCGTATGGCGTGATAGGCCCGGTAAATGTAAGCGCTTCCGTCAATTAAGTATAACGTCTTTTGCTTTTCCATTGTATCGCTACCCGATCCTCGACTTTAGAGACCGATCTCATCGGCAATAGTCTTCATGGCTTCCAAACTTAATGCAACAAATTCATTCAACGGAATTCCAATTTTTTCACACTCCGCAACCCGTTCCCGGCTCACTGCTCTAGCAAAATGCTGGGTTTTCATCCGTTTAGTAACAGACTTCGGTTTGACACTGGTGATTTTTTTATCCGGATAAACCAGGGCCACGGCAACGATCATTCCGGTAATAGTTTCAGCACAGGTTAAAGCATGTTCAAAAAGACTCGACCGCTCAAGTTTCAGTTCTTCGGCGTTATGCTTCATGATGACATCCGTAATGAACGGTGATACCCCTTTTTCTTTTAGGATTTTGGCGGCTACCAGGCCATGCTGCGACGGATCATGCCCGGTGATTTCATAATCCAGGTCATGCAGAAGTCCGGCAATTCCCCAGGCGTTTTCGTCCTCACCCAACTTTAAGGCAAGAGACCTCATAATTACCTCAGACGCCAGACAATGGAAAATTAATTTGTCATTTTTTAAATTTTTCTTTAAGAGGCTAAACGCCTCATCTCTGGTAATGCCTGGATCCGAATGCGTTGACATGGTCAATCTCCTGGTTATATATTTAGAAATAAGGATCTTCTCCCGATTAGTTGTAGTTAAAATAAGTGGGTTATCTCCAATTGAGCAGGTGTGATCCCAGAGCGTTTACCCTATCGTTGCAACGTTAGGGTTTACCGATATTGCTCCTGATACCATTTCTAAGTAAAAACGACAAGGCGACTAAGCCGGACAACACTACCAAAAACGGATATAGCATCATTCCGGTTCGCTCGGGGGATTGATGTCGTCATGAACCGGTGCATTAAAGTGGGACATGAAAAACCCTTCAAAACGATCAAATTATAGAAAAAGACGAAAAAAATTCAGAGAATGCCACTGTTGTAGAGCTGTTTTTCCGTTC
>JAUXEW010000248.1 GCA_030620375.1 Desulfobacteraceae bacterium
CCATTTCTCGTTTTAGAAGTTCCCTGACATGGGGATTTCGCTCTGTAATGAGTATCTTTATTTTCTTTTTCATCGTTATTTCTTTATCGACCAGGTCAATAATTGAACCCTAATTGAACGAAAGTCGAGGATGCTCCAGGTCCAAGGCATCAAGGTCGCCGCTGTAGTTGTTTACCGCAAGGCATTGATAACGCAGGAGATGGGTATCATCGGCTTTCCCACGGGCTAAACAAAATGGGAAGTTTTTCCCGTAACGGTTATCACATGTGTAGAAGAGATATAAACACCTATCAAACACTTGGAAAAATCAATAGACTTGGCTTTTTAAATGATTTTCCCATTTTGTTTACGATCAATTAAGGTATGACGAATATTCTGACCCATACCCTGGATTCATATACGATTGGATATTCATCGGTATTGACGGATCAACAGACACAACAGCTGTTATCAGTCGTTAACATACCCGCCGGTGACGCCGAATCCGTTCTTGGCGGAAGGCGCATGGTTAACATTTTTGAAATGGCCGATATCGGATCGGTCGCCGTAAAGCATTATACCCGTGGCGGATGGGTTTATTTTTTCATCAAAGACCGATATCTTAAATGGGGAAATATAAGGAGCCGAATTGAATTTGCCTGGTTACAAAAAGTACGACGCCTGGGCGTGTCCGCCCCGGAACCGCTGGCCTTTGTGTCAGAAGGCAAACTGTTTTACAAGTGTTGGCTCGTCACCCGTGAAATTACCCACCATCAGACACTTGCTCAACTGAGTCTTATGGATGAACGCCATGCACAACAGTTAATGCCAAGGATCGTAGATCAGGTGAATATATTGATTCAAAACCGAATTTTACACGTTGATTTACATCCCGGGAATGTCCTGATAGACCGGTCAGGCCGGACGTTTATCATTGATTTTGACAGGGCTCATATCTATTCGGGGGAAAAAAACAGGCTTCGGGATCGATATGTCAGGAGATGGAAACGAGCCGTCAACAAACATCATTTATCGCAACTGCTGGACAGTTCCTTTGAAGGCGGCCTGAACGATAATTGAACGATTCGAAACCCGCCAAGGGAAGCGGTTTTGGAACAACTTCTATATGGTTACAGCCTGCTGGTTAAAAACCGTTTAAAAGCCGCCTTATCTTCTCCGAGCGATATTTTAATGCCGATTACCGCAAGATCTACGGGCCATGAAACGTCTCGGTACATTCTGACATAGTCTTTTTCAGTCGTTATTACATAATCCACGTTTGCATCTTTTGCCGAACGAAATAGTCCCTCTAAATCTTGATTCGAATATCGGTGATGATCCGGAAAACCAATAAAATCGATTACCCTGCATTGAAGTCGTTCTATTGTTTTTTTAAAATCATCATTTCCGGCAATACCGGAAAACGCAAACACGTTTTTTCCTTTAATTCCCTCAAAGCTCCCCGTATCGGGATAGGGTGAAGGTCGACCCGGTTCCGGGCAACCGGATTTAACAACCGCATATAAATACGGAACGTGACGGGAGCTGAACACCGGCTGTTCTTTCAAGAAAACGGCGGCACGGGCAAGCGGATCTTCCTTTTTACCGTCAGGAACTACTTCAGATCTTGTTAGAACGATACCGGTACTTCGTGACAATGCAGACATCGGTTCCCTTAACCTTCCTCGGGGTAATAGCCGTGAATTCCCAAAAGGCTCCTTATAGTCCAAGAGTACCAGATCAATATCACGAAACAGCTTACGGTGTTGAAAAGCGTCATCAAGTACAATCACATCGGATTGAAACCTGCTTGTCGCCGTCATGCCCGCCTCATAGCGGTTCTTGCCGACAATTACCGGAATATCGTTTATGCTCCGGGCGATCATATACGGCTCGTCCCCGGCTGTTTCCGGGTCCATTGTTATGTTTCGGCCATTGCTGACGATACCGCCGGTTTTTTCGGCCCTGCCCTTATACCCCCGGCTGACGATGGAAACCGCATATCCCATATCTGTTAACATTTTTGCGGTGTAAATGGTCATGGGCGTTTTCCCCGTACCGCCGACACAAAGATTTCCGATGGAGATAACGCGACATGGTAGTTTTTTTGAGCGAAAAATGCCTAAGCGATAAAACAGATTTCGCGTTTTTATGACACCGGTGTAACCTAAAGAAATAACGGAGAGAAGGGCTGCAACAGAAAGCAATTGCGTCTTTTCATTCCCATACAGTATCGTTTCAATCTTCTGCCTGATTCGGTTCATGATGAACAACTTTGTCCGTACTTGAACGGGTTAATCGGCATTGAGCAAGACGTATACTCCCCAGCATGAAAACAGGAAATTTGCCGCCCATGCGGCAATGAACGGAGGCAGCAGGCCACCGTAGCCTAAGGACAAACAAAAACTGTAGAATACCCAGTAAAGGAACGCGATTCCGATTCCATAGGCAATACCAACGGGAAGGCCTTCCTTGATATTTCCTTTAACACCGATACCTGTCCCCAAAAGACACATAATGACGCAAACAAACGGAAAAGCCGCCTTTGCATAAAGATCCACTTTGTAGATCATTGCGTCATATCCTTCTGATTCTAATTTATTAATATACGCATAAAGCTCTCCAAAGTTCATCTCTTCGGATTTTTTAGCCACCCGCTTTAAATCCTCCGGTAATAAATCTAGACTTTCAACTCGATCTTCGTATAAATTTACCCGGCAGGCACCGTCATTTTCATTTAGGATTTGCTCCATCACGTCGTACAAATGCCATTTGCCTTGATCATAGACTCCTTTTTTCACATCAATCCGTTTAACTAATCTAAAGTGATCATCAATGTAATAGAAGCTCATACCGAACGCGGTTTTTTTTATCGGGTTATAATATTTAATATGAGTGATTAGTTGTTTCCCCATAATCCAAATATTTTTCTCTTGTGTTGCGATCATATGTTTTTTTTTAACGTCTTCTATCCATATCCGGTTAGATTTCGGGATCGTCAAGGGGACAATGATTTCGGACAACATAAACAGGGTGACGCTACAAAAAATACCGATGAAGAGAATCGGCCTTAGAATATAGGCAATACTGACACCACTGCTTTTTAGTGCAGTGATTTCATTATGTTTATTCATCAGACCCAAGCTGACAAGAACGGCCAGCAGCAGGCAAATCGGCAAAATCTGGGAAATGATCAAGGGAAACTTAAACAGAAAAAAAATGATTGCTTTTGAAAGTTCAAGGTTGACCGACATGAAATTGTCAATTTTTTCAAAAAAATCGACGGCCACAAAGAGGCCCATAACCGTGATGAGGACGAGAAAAAAATATCGAACAATCTCTTTGCTAATATATTTATGTAATATCGACATAGGCTGTAAGAACGATAACCGGTTAACCGGTTACACGGGAGACCTTCTGTTTTATCCAATCCCCTATAAAAGAAATCCGAACCGGGTTCTCTGTTGCAGTCCTTATCAGAAGAAACACCCCCAACCCACCCATAACCCCATTGGGGACCCACAATCCGATAAAGGGAGGATAATATCCGGTTTCGCCAAACACCCATCCCAGGGACAATAACAAATAATACATTAAAAAAAATACCACTCCCAATCCCAATCCGTAAGATCTTTTTGTCGCTCTTGACTGTACCCCTAAAGGAATGGCGAGAATTCCAAGCGAAAAGCAAGCAAATGGGATTGAAAATTTATTGTGAAATTCGATGAGCGTTTTAAAATACTGCGTATCTTTCACCTCTGCCGATTTTAAATAATCCCGCAATTCACTTACACTCATTTCCTTTTCATCTTTTTTTGATTCTCGCTTTACGGTTGCAATTGCCTGTTTTAAGTCAAGCATTAACTCATACGTTTCAAAATTGACGGAGTTCACTGTCTTTTGGTCCATGTTGACCCGGTTAATAATCCCGTTAGACAACCGCAAAGAAAATGAAGCCGCATCAGGATCGCTAAACAGCTCTCCTTTTGGTGCCACAATTGTACTGACAATCTTGTCATGGCGCTGATCTTCAATAAATACGTCTATAAGCGTATTATTTCTTAAATCAATTTTATTCGTATATAACATTACCCCTTTAAATCTGTCGTTAAATGTTCTTTCCTTTAGCCCGATATTGAAATTAGACGCCGCAACATCATAAACGAGGCGCTCAAATGACGTGATCCCCCACGGCAAGCCGTAAATCGACATAACCGCGGTTAACACATATCCCATCAGGCAAAACAGGATAACAGGCGGCAATAGACCGTAAAGACTCACACCACCG
>JAUXEW010000174.1 GCA_030620375.1 Desulfobacteraceae bacterium
CGGACGGCAAGGGATTGCGTATTTTCACTGGCAATCATGTTCAATGTTTCTTTCCCACGCCATTGGTTTTGTTTTTCGGTAATTTGCAGGATATCTGAAATATCAACCGGCATGTCACACTCCTTTTCATATTTTCCGCGGCTGCCAAAATTCCTCCATGCCGTATCAGGGCAGCCCAGATTGAACAACTTCGGATAAATCCATTACGTTTAATTTTTCACTTATACCTTCCGATTTGATGGCATCTTCAAACATCAAAATGCACTGCGGACAGGCCACGACCAAGACTTCCGCCCCGGTTTCAAGGGCTTCTCGCACCCTTACCCGAGCCGGGCTGTCCGGACCGCCTCCCAAAATATCGGTATAGAAATTCCCTCCACCACCACCACAACAAAGGGCATTATTCATCGTCCGGTCCATTTCAACCAACTCGATACCGGGTATGGCCCTTAGAACGTCTCTCGCCGCTTGATAATCATTATTGTGGCGGCCGAGATAGCACGGGTCATGAAAAGTGACCGGAATGGATGTCCCGGATGTAACCGCTTCCTTTTTTCCAATCAAATCCTTCAATATATGGCTGTAATGATAGACGTTGAAATGTCCGCCCAATTGGGAGTAATCGTTCTTGAAGCTATGATAGGCATGAGGGGAAAGGGTGATAATATTTTCAACTCCGGCGTTTCTAAATTCCTGGATATTTTTTTCGGCGATATGCTTAAATAACTCCATTTCTCCCATTGACCTGACTTCATTTCCATCGCAAGATTCCTTGTCACCTAAAATTCCAAAGGAAACACCCCCGTCTATCATTAATTTTGCCGTATGGTAAGCCATTTTCTGCCCATTTTCATCGTAAGACCCCAAACAGCCGACATAAAAAAGATATGTCTGTCCGGAAAATGATTCAAGGTTTAGTTCTGTTGCCCAATTTGCTCTGTTTTTTCGGAGACGTTTAAATGGGTTTCCGTGCAGATAGATAGCCTCAAAATAGTCTCTTACTTTTGGCGGAATGGCCTTCTCGTTTACCAATTCACCTTTTCCGGCGATGAAGGCATTGAGCAGGTCCTCTTTGAATGCAGGGAACACACAATGTTCGACGCAGTTTCCGCAAGCCGTGCAGGAAAACAGGATTTCCGCCAGGCGTGGGGTAGTTTTAATATCCTTATTCAACCAGGCTTTCAACAGCCACATTCGCCCACCCGGTGAGTAAGTTTCGAACTTAAACTTTAAATAAGACGGACAATTGATATCCGTATAATCACTGGGGAGTTTACAAAATCCACATCTAAAGCATCGATGAAGAATTTCCGCGTATTCCATTATCATACCTCCCAATTTCCGGGATTCATAATCCCCTTTGGATCCAAAACCGCTCGAATACGATTCATGAGTGCAAACGTGTTGGGGTCCATGTGTTCGATAATCTGCTTTTGGGCCGGTGCTTCGGCTTTCCAGGGGATACCCCCCATTTGAAGAACTTTCCGATTGGTGTCTTCAAGGGCTGCCTGGACCTTTTTGATATCGGCTTCATCCGCCCGGTTGAAGGCATAAGCGTAAGCAAACATCATACAGTGCCCCAGTCCGACGACGCGGACAATGATGAAATGAGGAATGCCGAAATGATCGGCTATCTCAATTCCGGTCCGGTAGGCTTCGGAAAAGAGTTCAATCGGCATGATAGCCCCTATATACTCGAAGCCGCCGCCCTGCATTTCGTCTGCGAATTGTGTAATATTTTTCATGGGGACTTCTAAAAAATCGCCCTTCAAAACCGGAAGGACAACCATGAATCCCCCGACATTATCATCGATGAACTTTTTAAGAGATGCCCGAATCAGATTTCTTTTCCAAGTCAACTCTTCTTTTGTATCCGCAGAATAGGTCATGAAAACAATTTGAAATCCGGGCATCCGGGAACTCATGACAACATTTACATCTTCAGCCACCTGTGTTCCCGTTACCCGGTGGATGACCTCCGCAACTTGTTCGGAATCCTCTGTTACAAAAGCCTTTACATCGTTAAACAGCCGGTTGGGATATAGTTTAATGGCCAGTTTGGTAACAATCCCGGTTGTGCCTGCCCAACCTAAGAAGAGCCCGGCCAGATCCGGCAGGGGCGCCCGGGAAAACCAGTAAGGGGAGGTGGCACACGAACCAATCCGTACGACTTCACCCGTGGGCATGACAACTTCCATGCCGTTTAGCATTTCCGAATGAAACCCACCGGATTGAGAAATATGCCCCGAACCATGAATGAGAACATTACCGGCAATGGTTGCAATGGGTGGCGCGTCAGGGACAGAGTGCTTAAGAGACGGGTGGTGCTTTTTCAAGTAAGCCTGTAACATGCCCTGGGATGTGCCTGCCTCTGTAATGACGTAGCGGCTTTTCTCATTAACCGCTATGATCCGGTTCATCCGCTTTAAGTCCATCACGATTCCCCCTTTAAGGGGCCTGACCAGACCGGAAAGGGTAAGCCCGCCACCCATGGGGGTGATGGGAATTTCTTCTCGATTGGCCAGCTGGACGATCTTTTGTATTTCTTCCGTGGTGTTCGGCATCACCACCAAATCCGGGAAAGCGGGCTCCATGGTCCCCATATCTCTGGAATAAATAAATTTTTCTTCCGGGTGATTCGAAACAAATTCAGATCCGACGATATCTGCGAGTTCTTTGTCAATATTCTTCATAAAAGGCCTCCTCCATCCTTATTCACCCAAGGCAATTTGACATAGATCGCTCATTAAAATGGGCATCATTCCACTGTTGGTCACAGCCTCAGACATGGTAAAAAAGCAGGCCGGACAATTAAATACGCAATAGGCTGCACCGGCTTCTACCATATCATCAATGTTTCTTTTTAAAACATCATCAGCTGTCTCATCCCGCTGCTGGGCCTGTTGAGCAAACGTGCAGCAGAGCGCATTTTCCCGGTCATATTTTCGATCTACCCGGTCTGCACCGATCCGCGTAAAGATTTCATCCACGAAGTGTTGGGTTTCCGGGATCAAGCGGCTTGAGCAAGGTCGCTGGTAGGCCACCTTTTGGTTTATGGGCGTAATCCGGTCTTTTAAGTCATCCAATCTTCGGATGAGGTATTCGAACAGATGGATTGAACTGAAAGGAACCTCTATACCGAAGGCAGGTGCAAGATGCGTGTATGCCCCATAGCATTCGTCGTGAAAGTGAACCAGTTCGTCAACATCACTGTCTTTCAGGTAGTATTCCCGGATATTATCGATCGCTTTGGGAAGGCGTTCTCTGATAGTCGAGTTCTTTGCAAAATGAAGCCACATTATATTGCAAAAAATGTCACTCCCTGAAATGATGGAAGTACCCTCGAAAAGCGAGCCGCGGATACACCCTTCCAGCATAGAAAAAGCACACATGTTTATGGTTGGCGACTGAATTTTTTTAGGGGCGATATCAGATTGCGGGGCCATGATGACCAATTGCTGGTTTGTAGCGGGTTTTGGAACCGGCCAGATCCCCTTTTCTTCCTGACGGTCCACGATCAGGTAAAAGGGATGATTGTTGAACGGGCAGTACTCCTCACAAGCATAACAGGTCACACAGTCTGTAAGCACTCTGGAATCCTCGCCATTGAGAATCCGCTCCCGTTCCTGCCTGGCCGATTCCAAATCCATTTCCATGTATTGACATCTCATCAGACAATCAATGGTTTCGCATGTTGCACATATGTCTTTATCATATTTTAATTCATACACGACAACGCCCCCCTTTTATCAGAATGGTTATGCAATTGAACAAGCAATGCGAGTGCTGATTTTTGCAATGCTATATGATCATAATTATAATGTCAAAAAGTATTAAAAGCCGTTTCAAAAGAGCGAAAACTTAGGGTTAGCGCTCGCATTGCTGGTTCAACTTGACTTATATGTTGCATACGAATACGGTAACCCTAAATTGGGATAAGCATATCCGATATGTTCTTAGAAACGAGCATATCACCGCATATGCTTCACTTTTTTGTCTGCACACGCCTGTTCCTCAAGTCTGAGGTTATGAAACCACTTCCAATGAAGATGAAAGGATTCAGTCATGAGCGTAATGGTAGAAACAACTTCTGGTAAAGTTGAAGGTGTCCGACAAGGCGGCATTACAATTTTTCGGGGAATCCCTTATGCGGCTCCACCCATTGGTGATCGCCGGTGGCTGCCACCCCAACCACCTGAGGGATGGGCAGGTGTTCGACAGGCTGACACGTTTGGAGCCGCTGCCCCTCAGCGACGGTCGGAACTTTCTATGCTGGTCAAGGATTTCGACATCGGTAAAACCCAAAGTGAAGATTGCCTCTTCTTAAATGTCTGGAGCCCCGGTGCTGATACTGTAAAACGGCCTGTGATGGTTTGGATCCATGGGGGTGCATTTGCCATCGGTTCGGGGTCGCAGTCGGTTTATGAATCCGGCAACCTGTCTAAACGTGGTGATGTGGTGGTCGTAACGATCAATTACCGGCTCGGTCCGTTCGGATTTTTAAATTTGGCCCAAATTACCGATGGCAAGATTCCGGCAACCGGTAATGAAGGTCTGCTGGACCAATTGGCCGCACTAAAATGGGTGCGCGACAACATCACCGGTTTTGGCGGAGATCCCGACAACGTGACCATCCTTGGTGAATCGGCTGGGGGAATTAGTATTGGCGCCTTGCTCGGCGTACCGCGATCTAAAGGGCTTTTCCGAAAAGCGATCCTGCAAAGCGGTGCAGCCCATACGGCACATCCGTTGGATCGGGCTGTAATGATTGCCGGCCATTTTCTGGATGGAACCGGTCTTAAACCCGATCATGTTAATGCGATTCGGTCCCTTACCACCGAACAACTGCTTGCAGGTGCCGACGAATTGATGATGAGGTCATTGGGACCGGCCAGAGAAATTGGCGCTATGCCTTTTCAGCCGGTTGTTGATGGAGAAGTACTCCCCGGATTTCCGATAGACGCTGTTAAGGAGAAATCAGCAGAAGGAATTCCCATTTTGGTAGGCACCACCTTAGATGAGTGGAAATTGTTTGGAGCACTGGATCCGCGGGTCACAAAGATGGACGAAACCCGACTGTTGAAGCGCTGTCAACGACTTATTCCACATACCGATATAGAAAAAATGATCCGCGTTTATCGGAAAGCGTTAACAGAAAGGGGGCGCACGGCCACACCTTCCGAGCTTTTCATGGCGATCCAGACAGATCGAATATTTCGTATCCCGGCGCTTCGTCTCGCTGAAGCTGAAAGCCAACAAGGTCAAGCCGTCTACAACTATCTGTTTGCCTGGCCTTCACCATTACGGGATGGTGTTCTGGGTTCCTGCCATGCACTCGAAATAGGATTTGTATTCGGTAATCATGCCATGTCCGATGAGATGGCCGCCTTTTCAGGCTCGGGGCCTGCTGCCGACACTTTGGCAGCGAATATGC
The DNA here is from genome assembly GCA_030620375.1 of Desulfobacteraceae bacterium. GTDB lineage: Bacteria > Desulfobacterota > Desulfobacteria > Desulfobacterales > UBA5616 > JAUXEW01. Next base: position 5,435 of record JAUXEW010000174.1, read on the forward strand.
AGGACGCCTGGCTGGCATTTGCCCGAACGGGAAACCCAAGCTTCAAAGGTATCGGCAGGTGGCCGATTTATGATAGCAATAGAGGGACAATGGTTATTGACAAAAAATGGGAAATAAAAGAATCCCCTCTCGAAGAAACGCGAAGTGCCTGGAAATTAGTCTCGGATGAAATAGTCGGCGCATTATGAACACGATAAAAATATTTACCCCATAGAACCTAAATCCCTTTCTTCAAGTTGAATAGAAAACGAATGTTACACCAATATTGATGTTGACTTGCGATGGAATTTACCGTAGAATTATATGAATCTGTGACCGGAGGGATGTCCCGTCCAGGAATTTTTGGATGCTGTATTTCTTTATGAAATGTCGCCGCATCATTGCTGTACACGGCATTCGAAGCAAAACCACCTCGATTCCAACAAGGCACCGGAAAGTCGCCCTGAAGAGAAAACAAGATTGGATAGAGAGAAATCCGGTATGAAAAGCAAAACCAATTTTGACAGATATCTTGAAGAACAGTTGAAAGATCCGGAGTTTGCCCAGCGCTTCCAAAAAGCAGGTGAAGCTTGGGATGTGGCGCTTCAGATTGCAGACTTGCGCAATGAGGCCGGCATGACTCAGACAGAGTTGGCCAAAAAGGTGGGGACAACTCAACAACAGATCAGCCGCCTTGAATCACCCTCATATGAAGGTCACTCTTTGAGCATGCTGCGCCGTGTCGCTGACGTTTTAGGAGCAAAGGTTTATGTAGAGATCCAACGC
>JAUXEW010000217.1 GCA_030620375.1 Desulfobacteraceae bacterium
AAAGAAACCGAATCTTTGGGTGAACTAATAGATTCCATGGACCAGATTGACTTACAGATTTCCAGGTGTGCCGCCATTACCCAGGCAATTTTAAAATTCGGCAGGCAGAGTGAACCAAAGCCTCAGGATATCGACCTTAATCGTTTTGTCCCCGAAGTTATAGGGATGGTGGAAAAAAAGGCAACCGTTCATGGGATTTCAATACTTCAAGACCTTGCAGCGGAATTTTGCCTCGTTCATGGTGACCCGTCTCAGCTTCAACAGGTTTTGCTGAATCTCTTAAACAATGCCATGGACGCCATTGGCGAGAGTCACGGTACTTCCGGTGGTCAGATTTTTATCAAAACTCGGCTTAAGGGAAGCAGTTCCGTAGAAATCGAAGTGAAAGATAATGGTAACGGGATTACTCCGGAAAATTTAGAGAAAATTTTCTCTCCGTTTTTTACGACCAAGCCGGTGGGAAGAGGGACAGGACTGGGTCTTTCGGTATGTTACGGAATTATCGACAAGATGGGGGGGAAGATGGAAGTGAGTAGTGAAAAGGGAAGGGGTACGACTTTTTCGATATTTTTGCCTGCTGTGAGATAGTTAGTGCCCATCCAGAAAGGAGTATAACGTATGGAAGAAATGAAAATAATGCTGGTGGATGATGAAGAAAGATTTCTATCAACAACCCAAAAACTGCTTTCAAGGAGAGGGTTTGAGGTAATTACGGCTGTCAGTGGCGGCGAAGCCCTGGAAAAACTAAGGATAAATAAGGTTCATGTAGTTGTTTTGGATGTGAAGATGCCGGGTATGGACGGGATTGCCACGTTAAAGCAAATCAAAAGGCAATTTCCCATGATAGAGGTCATTATGTTAACGGGGCATGCCACTGTGGAATCCGCCATAGAGGGCTTAAAGTCGGGAGCCACGGACTACTTGATGAAACCGGCGGATATTAATGAGGTAATCCAAAAAGCCGGGGATGCTTTTTCGAACAGACAACGGTTAGAGGAAAAGATTCGGGTGGCGCGGATGAGGAAAATCGTAAAGTCCCCCCGGGAGATCATCAAAGAAACGGAAACTTAGCAAGACAACGCCTAAATGGGATTTGCTAGAATTACCTGTATGTGTTGAGTTTCATTTCTACTAGCAGACCTGCTGGCAAACATTGGTCATAAAGGAGGTATTAGACAATAATGAAAAAGATCAATGTATTGATGGTGGATGATGAAGCGCAATTTCGCGAGACCACATCCAAAATATTGAATAGAAAAGGCTTTCAAACGACCATTGCCGGTGATGGCTTGGCCGCGATCGATGTCCTGAAAACGAATCCGCAAGACGTAGTGGTTCTGGATATCAAGATGCCGGGAATGGATGGACATGAAGCCCTGGCAAAAATCAAAGCGATGGCTCCGGAAACCCAGGTGATTATGCTGACCGGCCACGGAGGATTGGATTCGGCAAAAGAATCCCTAAAACGAGGGGCGTATGACTACCTTAGCAAACCCTGTGATATTGATCTTTTAGCTTTAAAAATAAATGCGGCGTATGAGGCGACTCATAAAGAAGAAGTCAAACCGGAGAAAACGGCCGGTGATATCATGATCAGGATCGAAGATTATACAACAATCGACAGGGAGGCAACGGTTCGGGAGGCCATCCGGAAGCTGGTGAAGTCGTTTGAAGGCTTTATTTCCAGCAGCCGCCTGATGGAAACCGGCCATCGATCCATTTTGGTGCTTGATGAATACAATGAATTAGCAGGAATGCTCAGTATATTGGATTTAATTAAAGCCATCAGACCGGCATATCTTTCTGCACCCAAACCATCTATGGCCGACAGCATGCAGTATTCCGTCATGTTTTGGTCCGGCTTGTTTACTACTCAAACAAAAGCCCTGACAGAAAAAAAAATAAAAGAGGTCATGTCGGATTCCCCTCCGCGTGTGGAAGTTGATACCAACCTGATGGAAGTGGCAGATTTGATGTTTAGAGAGAAAGTGAGACGACTAATTGTTACTCAAAACGGAAAAGTTATTGGCATTGTTCGAGAGCAGGAGCTTTTCTTCGAAATGGCAAATATTATTTTGTGATCGGTTTAGATTAAAGAGGAGTGGATAATGGCTGAAGAAGAAAAGAAAAGGGTCGCTGGATATGATAAATATGTAGAATGGAAATTTTTTATTGTGCCGGTTGTTCTCTTTTTTCTCATTTTATTATTGCCCACACCTTACGGGATGAAGGATGTGGGAACTGAATACCGAATCGGCCCCAAGGTGGTTGTCAATTCGATCACCCAAAAACTGTTCCATAAAAAAAGTTCGGATGCAGCACAATGGGAACTTTTAATTGCTCAAATGATGGAACAGAATGTGCGCGTGGGGGCACTTTCAAAGAATCGATTCTTAGACCGGGATCTTAACTGGTGCAAAAGATATTCAATTCAGGCAGACCCAAAAAACATAACGCTCGCTCAAACCTATGTAAGGGAAAGTGTTTCAGATGAAGCCTTTGAAAGTCTGGCGAAAGCCGCCCTGAAACTTAGAAAAGAGGAGCTGAAATATGAAAACCTGTCAGGGCAGGACAAACAAATGGCAGATGAAGGCGCCTGGCATATTAAAGTGGCTGTCGCCATGGGCGTTTTTGTTGTTCTTTGCTTTTTAACCGAATGTATTCCCTTGCCCGGGGTTGCGTTTTGTATCGGGCTGATCCTTGTATTTACGGGTGTGACCAGCCGAAAAGAAGTGGCCATGCTTTATTGGAGCGATGCTTGCTGGTTTATTATGGGTAGCCTCATGTTTGCCGCGGCATTTGTTAAGACCGGCGTGGACAAAAGGGTTTGTCTGATGATGTTTAGAAAATTGGCGGTGCCCAATGTGCGATGGATTACCCTTATCTTTTTTATCATTATTACCCCTCTGGCCGCCTTTATTTCAGACCATGCATTAGCCGCCATGTTTCTGCCAATCGGCATGCTTTTATATCAAAACAGTTTAACAAAAGAGATTCCGGAAGATCCCGAATTGGGCAAGATGTTAATGATCGGTATTGCCATGGCATGCAACCTCGGTGGTCCCGGCGCACCGTCGGGGGGTGCCCGGAACGTTATTATGATGACATATTTAAACGATATGTTCGGATTTGATATCGGATATTTTCAATGGGTCACTTACTGCTTCCCATTTATACTCATTATGATTCCCATCGGCTGGTTCTTTTTGAACTGGCGCTTTAAGCCGAAGATCACATCTTTAGCCCCGGCCATGGCGCATTTGAAAATCGAGATCGGCAAAATGGGGGGGTGGAACAAAAAACAGATCTGGGCACTCGTCATTTTTCTCATCATGATATTCGGATGGTTTACGGAGAAGGTGTTCTACCAGATCGGAATATATCCGATCCGCTTGGGCATCGGAGTGATCGCTGTCGCAGGCGCCGTTGCATATCTCCTGACAGGCGTAGTGAATTGGCGGGATTACCAGGAAAGGGTGGACTGGGGGGTGGTGTGGCTATATGCCGGGGCCATCATATTCGGCAGAACCTTGGATAAAACCGGGGCGGCCTACTGGCTGGCGAGGACCGTTATCGATTTTCTAGGTCCGCTGGGTATGGACTCAGGGCTTCCCCTGATGGCCGTTTCAAACGGCCTGACCTCAATCCTGACCAATCTCATGGCGGATGGTCCGGCTGCCGCTGCCGTAGGTCCTATTGCTTTGAATATGGCGGGACTGGTGCATCCGGGAACGACCTTCTTGCCCTTTATGGCCATGTCAACGGCAGTGGCGTCCTCTTTTGCTTACTGTTTGATTATCGGGACCCCCCCCAATGCTATTGTGTATGCCAGTGGGTATTTGGAGCCAAAGGATTATTTGAGAGTCGGGTTACCGATATGGTTTGTGGTCAATGTCGTTTTACTTCTTTTAACGGGAGTCTATTGGGTATTCAGAGGGTTTGGCGGACTGCCGGTGTATTAAAAAACCATTGGGCGGTTCAGTCGGCCAGCTGCTTTCTCATATTGGAAATATGATATTGAACCGTAAAAGCGAGCGCATTACCCGGAGCTTTTTGAAGGTTAATCTTCAATATTTATGAAAAAGACAGCTAAAGAGAGGAAATTCATGTTTCTAAAAAAAAATGGAAGAGTTTATTTTACTAAGGAGACGGAACGAAAATTTTTTTTCATAATGACGATAATCATGCTGTTTCTCGGCATAATGGTTCAAATCGGCTTATTTTAAAAATGGGGCATATTTTAATTCAAAGCAGAGGGTTTGGCTTACGTTTTTATTTTTCGACAATGTCCAAAATGCTTGGAGAACCTCGAAAATTTTTTGCCGAGCTCCCGGAAAAAACGGAATGGATACAACCCATAGGGGTTTTGTTTGTTTCCAGTTTACTTTTTACGGGCGCATCAATTATTGTCGGCATGCCTCGAAACCCTTTTTTATCGGCCGTGATTTTATTGGTCAATGCCATGGGGATGGTAGTGATCACAGCGGGACTGGGGTATATCGTGATGATTGTCACCCAAAAGAAACCGGAGCCCTTTTCCAGGTTTTTCAGCATCTATGCCTATGCGTCCGGTGCTATGCTACTTATCGCCTGGATGCCTTATTTTATATGGCTTACCGAACCATGGCGGTGGTGGCTGATCGGAAACGGACTGGTAAAGGGTTGCGGCCTTAAAGTAAAAGAGGCGATACTGATTATCGGTCTCTCTCTGGCAATTGTCATTTTATTGTTTTGGCTTCTTATATCTCTGTTTGCATACCAATAGCCATAATTGAATCGAAATAACGAGCGCTTTCTCCGTAGCTTAATATGGGGAATACGAGCGAAAAGAAAATAGGTTATCATCCTTACGGAAGAAGCTTCTTTACCGTTTGCTTCAGGAAGCTTCAATTTGATCCCTATAGGGAGACCTTTGAAAAATGTTCATTTTTGTTCA
>JAUXEW010000072.1 GCA_030620375.1 Desulfobacteraceae bacterium
AATTACGGCGTATTGTTCCTGATCCTGCCAATGCACATAAATCGAATTATGAGGAATATGCCCGGTGGGCTCAGGCGTTATTTGAACTCAACAGAGACGAATACAGCGTTTTGATAAGTCACTGGCGTAAAAAACACAATCGCCGCCGAAACCTGTGGCGGGATATGAAAGCAAGGCATCTGCCGGTTGGTTGACAAAAGAGTAAAATCACCGTCCAAAAATAATCGTTAATGTTTTTTGCAAGATTTTCAACCGTCATCGGTTTTTGATTGGCATCCGCCAGGATGGTTTTGCTTTTGATTTCTCCGGCCATTTATATTGTTTTACAATGGTCATTGGCCGTTTAAGCCAGCACAGAGTATTTGCGGAAACCGATACGAAATAGACTATACCCGGCAATGCCTCAACTGTGTTTATGAAGTCATGGTGTCAGGGCTTTCGCCATAAATTGTATCCGATAAAATGTATTTGAAGGGTAGAGCCTTTTCGGCGATAATAGCATTAAGCATTTCAACGGCAAGTTGGGGCTTGGTTCGAAAAACGATATCCTTCGTCAGGTTGCACTTTTCACGACGGTTCTGATAATCATCTGCAAACCATTTCTCAGGGATAAAAAGTCGTTTATCGACCAATGCGTATCCGTTTTCAGAGGCATAGGCCGCAAAGACGCCAACCTGGCAATTATCTACCTTGCCGATGGTGCCGCAGTATTGACGACCGACAACTGTCGGCCTATATCTGATCAGATCATTTAAAAATTTTCTCTTCTTTCTGCTTTACCCACAGGCTTAATCCACTTCAACGACCTATGTTGCTCTAATCTTGTTAAAAAAATTGCACCTCAGCCTTCTTCATGCATTTCACCGAGAATTGCGTTGACATAGTGGGACTTTGACTCAAACGGGGAAATAGGTTAGTATATGGTTCGCCTTTCATCTTTGTTAGCATATCGGGACATGAACGTAACGCAACAGATATAGATCTATTAGTAAAGAATCCTGGCCCAGAGGACCAGGTTCTTTATGTTTAAATAAAGGAAAATCTCTATTGTCCACATCATTATTAGCCCGTAAACAGCGATTTTTCTATGCCGGTAAGGCGGTTTTATTCGGATTGATCGTTGCCCAGGTCATATCAACCGTGCATGTTTATTTGTCCAATAACGAGCTTTATAGGCGGACAGCTTGCATCATTGAAGCGGGATACCAACCCGTACCGAATGAGAACATCCTGCCGCACTTAAAGCAATTTGACGCCGCATTTTTGGGGGGGCTTTTTTTTACATTGACCATCGGTGCCTTTCTTTCATTAGTTTCATTTTCTATTGGCTGGTTTTGGGTCCGTATGGGTAAACGAAAAAGATGGCTGTTGATACCGGCCGTCGCCCTCTGGATAGTTTTGATATGGGCTGTGAATGGAAACGGTTTTAATCCAATGGCCACGGCTTACTTTCTGATTGTACCAGTAGCTGTTTTCGGGGTTACGGTAAGGAGCGTTCCGGAGAACCAAGAGAATAATCGTTTATCCGGTCTGCTGTTTCAGTTTTCCCCCTTAGTGATTCTGGCAGTACTGTGGACCATTCAAATCGATACGCGGATGTTTATCGATTTTAGAGACAAGGTGCTGCTTTCCAACAATATTGGCATAACGATCAATGATTTTTATTACAAATATACACTTTATCCGGCAGAAGTTTTTAAATCATTTGATCAGAGGTTATTAAAAACCGTCAATCTTGATCATATTCGGGATAAACGCCTGACCCGACAATTAGAAAAAAAATTAAATTATTATGATTATCTTCGCATTACTGAAAACAAAGATGTCGATTTAACCATTTTCAAAGAAGGCGACACCCTTGTTTTTAAAAACCGCTCGCGGCCGGTTCTGGAAACAACCTTCGAGGATTTTTCCGCCAGGCCAAGGGAACTGCTCAACGCTTTTTCCAAGAAGAGTGACCCGTACGGTTTTTTCCGTCAATTCACGTTTATTTCACTTTTGATCGGGTTGCCTGTCTGCCTGTATATTTTAATATATTCCATTATCCGTTATGTATCGGCGTGGGTATTGAGTTTAAGGGCCGCCTCAATAACTGCTTCCGTATCCTGTTTAATTATCGGGCTGGCCCTTTTGGTACCGTTTCACTTAAACAGGGGAGGACGTTATGAAATTGGACAAGTTGCTCAATTGATCGCGTCCGAGAATTGGCAGGACCGGGTGACGGGCCTAAAAGTGATCTATGAAAAAGGGCTTGAAGTGGGAAATTACAAATCTTACCGAAGAAACCTTCACAGTTCTTATGTCCCGGAGCGGTACTGGGTGGTAATGGCGTTGGGCAATAGTCGAAAAAAAGAAACGTATGGAGATCTTTTAGCATTAATTGATGACCCCCATCTCAATGTGGTGTGTAAAGTTTATTATGCATTAGGAAGGAGAGGAGACCGATCGTTGGTTTCGATCTTGCTGAGAGAACTTAATACTTCCGAACACTGGTACGCTCAATTATATGCCTACAATGCCCTGAAGGAGCTTGGATGGAAACAGACAAAATCGAAGTAAAGGTTCTGCTGATGACCATTGGTGCTGTTATCGCCACGGAGCTGCTAATGAGCCGTTTCAATCCCGCCGGTGTTTCCAACCATTTGATAGCGGTCGGTATCACGCGTCTCTTGGAAATTAGCCTGATCATTCTCATTGTGATCTATTGGGGTAAAGGATGGTCCTCTATCGGATTAGAATTATCAATGATAACAACCGGCATCAAAAAGGGGATGATCTGGTCGGCAGGGTTTGGAATGGTTGTAATGGCGACGGGTGTTGTTTTATTTTTGATCGGCATAGATCCGTTGACCTTGGTTTTATCGGAATTGCCGGTAAATCGTAATGAGCTCGTTCTTCTGTTTCTTGTCGGGGGTATTGTGGGGCCTGTGGCCGAAGAAGTGTTTTTTCGAGGGATTTGCTATGGGTTTTTCAGAAGATGGGGGGTGTTTGCTGCAGTGGTATTAACCACGGGAATTTTCGTGTTGGCGCATTCCCTAAAGTTCGGTGTGCCGGTTCCGCAAACCATCGGCGGGATTCTTTTCGCCATGGCGTATGAATTGGAAGGGAGCCTGCTGGTTCCCATCATTATTCATATATTGGGCAATCTGGCTATTTTTTCGATTTCCTTGCTGTTTTAGGGCAACTATCCGTACAGAAAAGATTCTCTACAGCTTGCTGTTGCCGCAATTCATGAATTATTTTCGTTTGTCTGTATCGAATAAACATCATCCGGCAATTCGATCTTATTTTCCGGAAGCTCAAATTTATTTCTTTTAAATAGTTTTTCAAAGAAAAAAATGGCGAGATAATAACTGTTTTTCCCCAGATAGGCCAAAAAATGTCCCTTAAAGATGATGTTGGCCAACCCTCGGATATCATCTTTCCCTAACGTTATGACAAAATCCCACATCACCGGATCGATGATCTGGCCTTTAATGAGAAGATTTCCGTCTTCAATTTCCACATAGAAGTTTCTGAAATTCATATTCAGGACCATCGTCCCCAAACCTTTAGACCAGATCTTCATTTTGTTGTTACCTCCGCATATCTGTCGCGCTTGAAAATCTTTTCAAATAAAAATAAAAACACATAATGAATATTTCTTAAAATAAACAGCCATGTTCGAGGTTTAAAAAAAATATTTAGCAGACCGGGGAGATCTTCTTTAGTGAATGTTGCTTTAAAATCCCACTGAACCGGTTGTATGGTTATTCCTTTTATGACAGTCTCTTTATCTTCATTGTCAACCCAGTAGTGAGAAAAATCCACTTCAAGCTGTATTTTCCCCAGCCCTTCAGACCACATTTTCATGTTTTGTATACCTCCATTCATCGGATTTATGGTATTCCATCAATTGAGTAAAAAAACAGAGCGAAGCGATTCTTTCGATTCGCAAGCCGAATTTTTTTTGGTGTCGGCCTTATAAAATATGGGGCATGATAAGGGGTGTGTGTCCTCTACCATGCCCCATTTTGTGAAACTAATGTTGATGGTCTCGTAAAGCGTCGTCACCCCGGCGAGAGCCGGAGCCCGGGTCAGTCATAAATTTCTGAAAACACTGGATAGCGCAAAAAGCTTCACTACGTGCCCGGCTTGGCCGTCATCCCGGACCCCGATCCGGGACGGAATGACAAAAAAGGACGTTTTTTAACTTTTTTCGAAACCATCATTGTTAATCATCAATATACTGTTTTACATATTGTGTTATTCTTTTCGAATACTTCCACCATTTGGTTACACCCATGTCTTCCGCAATCTTGTTCGCCGCGATATATCCGGGTCCACCGAGGATCAGTCCACCGGGATAGGTGGATGCACCGCAGACGTAAAGCCCTTCAATGGGAGTGCTGGTTTTGGAACATAAGTCGTTGGGTCTGAAATATCCCATTTGCAAGGGATTGTATTCTCCGTGTTTGATGGAGCCGTGTTTCATGCATGGGATTCGTCTTTCAATATCCAACGGGCTTTCCGACGACTTCATGACGAGGTTGTTACCATTTAAATTCTTTACATACGTTTGCCACGTTTCCATGACCCTTTTTTCCATGTCTTCTTTCTTGTCTTCCCATCCACCGTCTATCTGACCGGGGACCAGCATCTGGAAAAATGCCGTATGATGCCCGGGGACCTGTGCCAGGGTGCGATCATACATCGTCTCCATCGAACAATGGCCGGCAATGGTATCGATCTTACCTTCCCTTATATTATTATACATCTGGATCAGATCCTTGTCAGAGTCAATCCCCACGATGTTCATGAAGGTTTTATCAATATCCCGTTCATCGGCAATATACTGAAGCGGTTCTTTAATGGCAACGTGGGTGGTGAAAAAACTGGTTTTGTCCCAGGCCCAGTTGTTCACATAGTTATTTAACGCAGGCGACAGATGTTCTTCACCCACCAGATTTGCAAAAGTGGTTTGCGGATCCAGACTTGACACAACGGTCTTGGCTTTGACAATCTGTCCGTCAAAAATCTCAACACCAGCAGCCTTGCCGTTTTCCATTATAATTTTGGTAACTTCGGCATTTTCCAAAATCAAGCCCTTGTTTTTGATGATTTCTTTTGAAAAGCTGCTGGCAAGTTTGTGGGATCCGCCGATGCTGATACATTTGTTCATCCCGGATCTGATCATCAGGAGCGGTACTAAATAACCAAGGCCGGGTTCATTGGGTGGTAAGCCCCACATGCAAATTACGTATAAGAAGAGGGCTTTAACCCGTTCATCTTTGAACATCCGGTCGATAATTTCCACCGGGCTGTCTTCGGCCAGTTTCATCATCTCTTTACCGATAGGGGTTCTTTCGGTTTTAACCGCCAGTTCAATTGGGGGTATGGGACGATAATAGGTGGCCGGGGCAAGGATTTCATCGATGATTTTGATAAACGTTCTGGCGTAATTTTCAAATGACACGGCATCTTCCCTGGAGTATTTCATGATTTGATCCGCCGTATCCTGTATTTTGGCGGACATGATCCACGACGTGCCGTCTTTAAACAGAATACCGGTTTGTCGATGGGGTTTGACAAATTGAAGCGAATGACTGGCTAGATCAAAATCTGCCAGAGGGGGCATATAATCTACCATTAAATGGTATGTGGCATGCGTGTTTACAAAATAAGAGGGAAACAAAATTTCTTCCGTTGAAAGGCCGCCTCCCACCTCATATCGCCTTTCCAGCAAAACCACGTCAAGGCCTGCTTTTGCAAGGTACGCCGCTGTGATTAACCCGTTTGGACCTCCGCCAATAATGGCGACGTCGCAGGAGATCTCATCCGGTAGCCGGGGTATTGTCGGGAGATCGTACTTAAATGTGGTGTTTCCGGGATGATTATTTACTGGCATATGCTATTCCTCCTATGAAATTATTTATATCCATGAATAAATATTTTTTTAAAATTCTCCGTGAACCAATCCAATTGGCAAATATCTCCAACCGTCTTATGCGTCTGATGGGATAAAATGCGGAGAAGGATACCACCATTCGCCCGGTTGTAATTTCAGGTCTTCGATGAGTATATGCATAAGATTATAGGAAACCGCCTGCAGGGCCAGCCCGCCGGGATAAGAGGTGTGATTGCACAGATACAAGTTCTTAATCGGCGTCCGATATCTTGAAAGCTCAGGAAGCGGTTTTTGCTCATACCATTGCTCTTCCTCCTGGCTGATGCCCATCCAGTTGCCGCCGACAAATCCCATATTCCGCAAGGATGAATCATATGGCGTGTTGACAAACTTAGCGACAATCTTATCATCGGTCAGGTTGGGCGCCACTTCACGGATTTTTTCGAGCATGACTTCAACGATATCCCATTTTGCATCATTGACCGCCGTCGGTCCGTCACGGTGATATTCAGGTGGCGGAACCTGCAGGTAGAGCGGGCTAAAGACATGGTATCCTTCGGGGGTTTGACATGCTTTGTCATAGACATCGTGATTTATAAATGATATGATCATGTCTTCTTTTCGAGAAGGATGCGTGTTAAGGGAATAGACGACCCGTTCCATGTTATACATAGCCTCCCTGGAATCGAGATTGATCCAGGTGCAGGACGGGTAAATCCCGTCCGAGAACATTTCTTCCGCGTCACCTTTATACTTGGGCATTTCTCTCGTGACCAGTGAAAGCACAAAGAGGCTGCCGCCTTTAAGGTTAATTCCCTTAACCCGTTCGATAAAACCGGCCTCGAGTTCCCTTTCCGGAACAAGGTCAAGGAATGTCGGCTGTACATGGGTATTGGAAAGGATTGCTTTGTCCGCATATATTTTCCTGCTTTTGGCGGTTGCATTATCTGCCAGTATAACGCCCTTGGCTTCCCTGTCTTCCACAATAATTTCTTCTACATAGCTGTTGGTATAAATCTTGGCTCCATAATGCATGGCGCATCGAACCAGTGCATGGGCTAAGGAATGCATGCCGCCACGGGGTTTGCCGCTGCTGTAACCGACAAGTGCGTTACAGCAATACCCGGGAATGGCCGTTCCTCTCCAGTTCGGATGGGGGCCGTTATACCATGTGGCCATGGCGGAAGAGACTTTCATCTGCTCTGAATCCAACAGCGAATCAAGCAGTTCCATGGTTGACATGTAGTTCCAGGAATCGTCATAGAGCGGGTGCTCCTGTTTTCGGAACACTTTGGCCCACGGCAAATCTTCTACTGGAAGCTCGATATTCGGCGGTGGTGGTGGGGTCCAGTAAATTGACCGTAACAGCTCTGCCAGGTTGGCAGGATCGCCGAAGGTCGTCGCCATCTGTTGCATGGTGTTTAAATCTTTTTCCGATAATTTTCGTGTGGCCCGTAACAATGCCTCTTCATTTCGTCCGCCGGCAAGATGGCCGTTTCCATCGGAAGTTACGCCGCCACCCATCACATTAAAATGAACCATTCGGAATCCGAACTTGTGCAATTCCAGTTGTTCAAACGCCGGAGCGGCGCCGCCGTACAGGTAGGTTGCGTGGGGGTCTATTTTACAGCCCGGCATCGGTTCTGTATTTTCAACGCCGCCGCCGCATTCTCCACGGCCTTCGATAATACATACCGAGAGGCCACATTTCCCGAGATAACCGGCAATACTCAGACTATTGGTACCGCCACCAACAATTACGATGTCATATACCTCTTTCATTGGGTTTCCTCCTTTTTGTTTAATGTATTACGGGTTTGTAAGTCTTAAGTAAAGAATCCTGGCCCAGAGGACCACGTTCTTTATGTTTAATGCGAATTATGCGGCACTTTTCCCAAAAAGGTGTTCCGCATGCCCCCTTGCCAATTTTTGATCAACTTTCCTCTGCTCAAAGTAAAAATTTGTTTTGAAAAAGCCCAAAACATCATCAGACCGTTCCAAAACCTGCTTGAATCCCTTTTTTCCGTGCATTTTGAAAATACCTCTCCTGCCAGATCTTTGAAAGCCATTTCTCAATGCATGCCACCTCAGTACCGCCAGTCAAGCACAGCCCGGTACCCGCAACTAGTTCTTATCGGCCCCACCATTTCAAGCCAAGAAAGTGTGAAAGGAAGAGCTGATGTTATTTTACAATCACTTTTGTTCCAGACCGAAGCCGACCCTCGCCGCTGGTAACAACTTTTTCGCCTTCACTTAGGCCTTCTATGACTTCAGCGTATTGATCACCAATAACACCTGTCTTGATTGTCCGCTTGACGGCTCTGTCACCGTTAACCAAAAAAACATAAAAGGTTCCACTTCCAGGTAAGCGCCGCAGAACATCGCGGGAGACAGCAAGGGACCTCCTCTTTCCTGCCGTAAGCCAAACTCTTGCAAACATTCCGTCCACTAATTTTTCATCGGGATTCGGCACTTCGACTCTGACTCTGAAAGTACGTGTCATACGATCTACCATCGGATTGACAAGCACCACCTTACCGGAAAACCGCTGCCCTTTAAATGCATCCACCTCGATTACAGCATTTGTCTCTGTTGTGATTCGGGTAAGGTCTGACTCCGGAAGATCAACATCTGCTTTTAGCATAGATGGGTCTATGATACGCAGAAGCGGCGCTCCGGGAGCCACGAATTGCCCTATTTCCACGTTTCTTTCCACAACAACGCCTGACATGGGGGAACGGGTTTCTGTATCCTTTAGATGCTGTCCTGCCATCTGGAGGGCAGCCAAGGCTTGGTTGCGTTGACCCTCCTTGGCTGCGGCCAGTACGTCTCGTGAAGCTTTATAGGCCGCCTCTGCCTCGTCAAAATGCCGCTGTGAAATGACCTTCTCTGCCAGCAGATGGGATGCTCGCAGGAATTCTTTTTCCGCATGTTCGAATTGGACCTTTGCTTGTGAAACTGCAGATTTTGCAGCGGCAAGTGCTGCGGTTGCTTGTTTGACAGCAAGGTCAAAATTTGTGCTATCGATTTGGATGACGACCTGACCTTCTCTGACGTGTTCACCAATATCTACCAGAACTGCTTCTACAGTTCCTGCAACCTTTGGACTTAGAAGGCCCACCTCGTATGCCTTGAGAGTACCGACGGTGCGGATTTCATCCTGGAAATCGTGTAGGATTACAGACGAAACTGTCACAGGAATAGCCACTTCACGCTCAGTCCGGCCTGAACTGATGGGTTCCCGCTCCTGCTTCTTAACGCTTTGAAAAACAAGGAATGCCGCCAGGACGAGCACAACGGCAATCGAACAATATGTCACGATTTGTTTCATTCGGATAACGCTCCTTTAAAAGCTGTCGCTACGGGTTCTTCATATGATCTAAACCCTTTCCTCTTCTCCTTCTCTGTGCCTATGAACAAGGAAATATACAAGGGGCACCAAGACCAGCGTTACAATCCCACTGACCGAGAGTCCTCCGATCACCGTGATGCCAAGTGCGCTCCATATTTCAGATCCTTCTCCTCTGGAAAGGGCCAGGGGTACCATGCCGAATATGGTAGTCAGACTTGTCATAAGCACCGGCCTCAGACGCGTCTTTCCTCCTGTGACAACGGCATCAAAGAGTTTCATTCCCCGTCCCCTCAACTGCTTTATGTAATCAACCAGCACGATGGCGTTCTTCACGACGATACCCATAAGCATGATCACCCCGATAAAGGTTATCAAGTTGAGCGGGGTTGCTGTGAGGACAAAGGCGCAGATCACCCCAACAAAGGCAAAAGGAACCGAAAACATGATGATGAAAGGGTCCGTAAAGTCTTCGAATTCCCCGGCCATTACCATGTAGACCAGAATTAAACCAAGGGCCAAAAGGAGGGCCAGGTCACGAAATGCCTTCCGTTGTTCCTCTACCTCCCCACCCCACTCGATGGAAACGCCCGGTGGCAAATCCATAGAAACCATTCCGGCTTTAATGTCGCTCACCACATCTCCCAGAACCCTGCCTTGGACTCCGGACTGGATACGAGTTACTCGAACACGGTTTTTGCGATCGATCTCCACAGGTCCGAATGTCTCCACTATTGTAGCTGCGTTGCGGAGTTTTACTATCTGGCCTGTAAGGGAGATGAGTGGCGTCTCCCCGATCTGCATAATGCTCTGGCGCTCACCTTCTTTCAGGCGAAGTTCGATATCGAAATCGTCCCCGGCCTCTCGGAATTTCGTGTCGTCAAATCCATAATAGTTGGTTCTGAGCGCATCAGCAACGAGGGCGACATTCAGTCCCAAGGAGGATGCCTTTTCTCTGTCGAGCCGGACATGGATTTCCGGTCGTGGCTGTTTTCTGCTGATAGAGATATCAACCGTTCCTTGCGTTTGCTCCACTATGTCCCGAATTTTTTCTGCCACCCTGTTGGTGGTTTCAAGGTCGTGGCCCAGCACTTCGATACTGATCGCCCGGCCACCACCGAAAAACATTTTTTGGATTGCACTCATAGCCCGAATGGAAAATCTCTCAACACCGGGTAACGAGCTTACTTCTGCGCGCAAATCAGCGGCGATCTCATTTGCCGAGCGACTCCTCCTTTCCTTGGAAACAAGACGCGCCCCGACCCGACCAATATTCGATCCTTCACTGAATCCAATTGTGCTCAGGAGTCCTTTTCTGCTTTGTCCAGCCAGTGCATAAGATGCTTCGAGTTCAGGTATTTCTTGGAAAATGTGCAATACCTTTTCGACTAACTGAGCGGTCACTTCACCCCGCGTACCTTCCGGCATTTCAGCGACAATTTCGATTTCGGCAGAGTCAACTTCCGGAAGAAATTCAGTACCTATCAGTGCAACAACAGTTAGGCTTGCAACAAACACTGAGGTGATCAGGATAATCGATATCTTACGGTGGTGCAGAATCCACTCAAGAATACGGGCATAAGCCGATTCAATTCCATAGAACAGCCTTTCACTCCAGGCGAATACCGGATTTATCTTTCTCTCGTTCCTGGGGCGAAGCAACCGCGAACAGGCCATGGGGGTCAGGGTTAATGAAACAAAAAGGGAGGCCATAATCGTGACAAGGATCATAAAAGCTAACTGGTTAAAGATTATCCCGGCAATTCCCTTGACGAAAAGCAATGGTGCAAATACAACCACAATAGTTAGAGTTGATGTGATAACCGCCATTCCCACTTCAGAGGTTCCGATAATAGAAGCAGTCTTCGGGTCAGATCCTTCATCCACG
>JAUXEW010000076.1 GCA_030620375.1 Desulfobacteraceae bacterium
CGAGGTGCATCGTATTCTCGGCCCTGGTTTGCTCGAATCGACCTATGAACAATGCCTGGCACATGAGCTGAATCAGGCCGGCATATCGTTCAAATTGCAACATCCATATAAAGGTCCTTAGGAAAGGACTTAAGCGTTTCGTAATATAATTATTATCTTCGTGCTCTTCGTGTGCTTCGTGGTGTTTGCAATAGGCGGGTAAAAAAAAGTGAAAAAGGATAAGATAAAAGCCAGAGATATTAAAATAATTTACCGATTCAGCTATCAGTAAATATTCAATTTGGTTCCGGCTTGTCCGGGTTAGGGTGTGGGACTATTATTAGCGGAAAAATGAATCAAAATCGTGTGATGCGGATCTGTTTTATAATTGCGGTGGTTATTACCCTTTCAGCCGGCTTGGCGTTTGGAACGGAGCTTTATATCCCCCAAATTAAGACAACGGCAGGGCAAACCGTTGAAATTCCCATCATGATCGACCATATAGACAACCTGGCGGGAATCAAACTGAAGCTGAAATATGACCCCAACATCCTTGAATTTATGGAGGGAACGAAAACCAAACATACGTCACCCTTGATGCATGTGGTTAATGATAAAAACCCCGGCGTTCTGATCATCGTCATGGCCGGCGCCAAAGGCATCAAGGGAAAAGAGATTGCCCTGTTTTTGCTTAAATTTAAAACACATAAGGACTTGAAATCCCAAATATCGACGAAATTATCGATTACCGAGCTTCAATTGATGGGTGATGATTTAAAGGACATAAAATGTACTGTTAAGGTAAATGAAGTAGTGATTTCACCCAGTGCCCATCCATAAAATACCAAAACCCTTGATATAAATAGTCAAAAAGCCGGAATTGCCTAATCCCAAAGAAAAGATGGCTTGACAAAAATTTTAATTTGTATATATTTATAGTATATACAATTTTTGATCGGGAGGGATCATGAATACGGCAAAAATTTTTAAGAGTGGAAATTCACAGGCTGTTCGATTGCCGAAAGAGTTTCAATTCGATGTATCCGAGGTTCAGATTTACCGAAGAGGAGACGAAGTGGTACTTAAAAAAAGGCCGCGTAATTTGTCACGAGTATTTGAGCTTTTAACCGAGCTTTCCGATGATTTTATGGAAAACGGTCGGAAGCAACCTCCTACACAGAAACGAGAAACCTTTTGATGTACATGTTGGACACCGACATCTGTATTTATATCATTAAGAGCAAGCCGAAAAATGTTCTGAAACATTTTCAGAAATTGCAGCCCGGGGAACTTTCCATGTCCGCCATAACATTTGCCGAATTAATGAATGGGGCAAAGAAAAGTCGCAAGGTTGAAGCCAATATTGCAAAGTTAAATGAATTGGCCGAGCTATTGAAAATTAAGCCTTTTGATCAGAAAGCTGCAATTGCCTATGGAGATGTGCGTTCAGATCTAGAAAAAAGGGGAAAAATAATAGGAAGCAACGACTTGCTGATCGCCGCACACGCGTTAAGCATTGATTGGATACTGGTTACAAATAATGAAAAGGAATTCGGGCGGGTTGATGGTTTAAAAATAGAAAATTGGACAAACCCGTAAAAAGTCCTCAAATCGTCATGCCGGACTTGATCCGGCAACCAGAAAATATTGAATATACTGGATAGCGCAAAAAGCTTCACTGCGTGCCCGGCTTTCGCCGGAATGACGGAAAAGAGAACTTTTCAACTTTTTACGAAACCATCAAATATGTTCCTCAAAATCTACCATTTTGGGAGAGACACGAACTAAACATAATTGAACATGCAAGTATAATCTCAGATCCTTTGGAGATTTTATACTCTTTTAATCAAGGATGTTCAATAATTAAAGATTTAGCACCGAGCGGATTTTGCATAGTCGAAAATAATATCTTGCGTAAGTACGATATCATGCCTGTATTGCTCATTGCCATAGTGGCTTTTTCGTTGGCGCACCATTACCGGGCGGTGCTCAGTTGGCGACACTTCAGGAGGCATGCACTGAGAAATGGCTTGCAAAGATCTGACAGGAGAGATATTGTCAAAATACATGGTAAAGAGGAATTGAAGCAAGTTCTGAAATCGATTCGAATCATGTTAATCTTGACTATTTTTAAAAAACCTTTATAAAGTAACGTTAAATTGAAGACATCCCGCCGATGCGGGACAGGCCTTCTAAAGCAGGATTCGACCACAAAAACTTTTGATCTATTTTTAAGATTCGCTCGCTGTTTCGGTTCAAATTCACAAAAAACTCTTTCAGGCCTTTCCATTCTAAATCGACCATGGTTTACGCTATACTTATAACCCTCACTTCAATCGAAACGACTATTCGTCATTAACCGTCAAAAGCAAAGGAAGTGTGAAATGACAGCACTTGAAGCGAAAGAAACGACAATGCCATTAGAGGGATTAAAGATATTGGATCTGGGGACCATGACGCCGGGGAAATACTGCACTTTGCTGCTCGCCGATTTAGGGGCTGACGTCATCCGGATTGAGCGCAGCAATGCATCAGGATCTCCGATAAGCGAGGAAGATTTGATCCTTAATCGCAACAAAAGAAGCATTGCTTTAAATCTTAAAATTGAAGACGGCAGGCAGATTTTTTATCGATTGGCCGAAAAGGCCGATGTTATCCTGGAAAGCAATCGACCCGGAGCAGCCAAACGGATGGGGGTGGACTATGACACCATCAAAGCGATGAATCCCGGTATCATTTATTGTTCGCTTTCCGGATTTGGACAGGATGGCCCTTATGCCCAACTGCCCGCGTTTGATATGATCTTCATGGCAATCGGGGGGTTGCTGGGCCTTCTTGCCGGGAAAAATCAAGCCCCCGTGGTTCCCGGCATCTATGTGTCGGATACGGGATCGGGGCTTATGGCAACCATCGGCATTCTTACGGCGCTTATTGCCCGCAGCAAGACAAAACAAGGCCGGCTTGTCGATATTGCCATGCTTGACGGCGTTATGTCCATGCTTTCCACGGTTTCAGGCTTTTTACGCCGGAACGGGGAGCCGGCTCAGTCTGAAACACTCGGATTGAAAATGCCCGGCTATTCTGTTTACGAGACAAAAGATGGAAAATATGTTGCCCTGGGTGTTTTCAGACCCCAGTCCTGGCAGGCATTGTGCCGATTTTTTGAACGGGAGGATTTGGTACAGCAGCAATGGGCAACGGGTCAGGCACAAGAAGAAATCTTTTCGTTTTTTAAAGAGAAATTTCTGACAAAGACCAGGGATGAGTGGTGTCAAGCGCTTAGAGAGCTTGATATCGAAATTGGCCCGGTTAATGATCTTAAGGAGGTATATGATGATCCGCAGGTTCAGCACCGGCAGATGGCGGTCCAGGTAGAACATCCCGAGGCAGGAAAGATGATACAGATCGGCATTCCCATAAAATTGTCGGAAACACCGGGGCCCATTATGAGACCGGCGCCGGCCATCGGCCGGGATACCGGGGAAATTCTAAAGGAGCTGAACTATAACGAAGCGCAAATCCAGGAATTGCGGCGTGAACAGGCGATATAAATCCAAATCATAAGGAGGAAGCTGTGACCAGACCGACAAGTGAAAAAGCCAAGTCCCCCAGATTATCAACAAAGAAGCTGACAAACATGGCGTTTGCCTATAAACAATCCGGGACGCTTGTTGCAGCCCTGGAGCTGGGCTTGTTTCTCAAAGTGTCTCAAGGCGAGAATACCGTCAAAAAGGCAGCCAAAAGCATGGACCTGCCGGTTACTGCCATTGATAAGCTTATGACCGCGTGCACAGCCCTTGGACTGTTTAAAAAAAAGGGAGAATTCTATTACAATTCTCCGGAGGCGGATCGCTATCTGGTTAAAGGAAATAAGAAGTATTATGGTGATTTTCTGATTCACCAGGCCAAAACAGAGTATGACAATTGGAAAGATCTCGGGGCCGCCATCCGGAGGCCGCCTATGGAAAAAAGCATGTACCATTCCATGATGCATGATGAGAAATTTGCACGCGCGCTAACCGTGGCCGGTTATAATTCATCAATCGCAGCAGGATATAAATTCGCCAGAGAATTTGACTTTTCTCCGTATACTTTATTTCTTGATCTGGGCGGGGGATCGGGATGTTATTCAATCCCTGCCGTTTTAAGCAATCCCAAGCTCAGCGCCATAGTCTTTGATTTTCCAGCTGTTATAAAGGTTACCCAGGAGTTTGTCGCCCAGGCAGGCCTGTCTGATCGGATAACAACCGTACCCGGCGATTTTACCGTGGACGACCTTCCCAAGGGGGCTGATCTTGTGAGTGTCATCGGGAATTTGCATGCTTATTCCATGGATGAGACGGAATTTATCATAAAAAAGGCGTTTGACGCCGTAACCCCGGGCGGCGCCTTGATCATCATCGATTATATGTTGAATAAAGTTAAAACGGGTCCACTGGAAGCAGCATTTCATCATTTGGGTTCGGTGGCCACATCCTCCAAAGGGTGTGTTAAATCCACGAAAGAGATGTCGGCGTTCATGAAAAGGGCCGGTGCAAAGGATATCACAATCAATGATTTCATACCCGATTCAATGAGCCGCGTTACGGGGAAAAAGCCCAAATAGGATTTTTGTTTTCATCACTATCCGGGAGGCAGAGATGTTCCACACAAGGCTTTGTGACCTGTTGGAGATTGAGTATCCCATTTTACAAGGCGCAATGGGCATTGTAGGCGGGCCCCGGCTGGCCGCCGCAACGTCAAATGCCGGTGGTCTTGGGATTTTAGCTACCTGGGGAATCAGCCTTGATGAGTTACGCAGGGATATTCGGGAGACCCGCTCGCTAACGGACAACCCTTTTGGCGTTAATATCGTACCCCTGTCGCCGGAATTTACGCGCAGCCGGGCTGAATTAGTCATCGAGGAAGGCATCACAATCGTCACCACGGGTCGCGGAGATCCCACAACACCCGTCGTCAGCCTGCTCAAAGAACATCACTGCAAGGTTTTACCCGTGGTTCCCACCGTCAGACACGCCGTCCGGCTGGAAGCTGAAGGCGCTGATGCCGTTATTGCATCGGGCAACGAGGCCGGGGGGCATGTGGGTACCGTTGCCACCATGCCGCTTATTCCCCAGGTTGTCGATGCCGTAAAGGTGCCGGTTATTGCCGCCGGAGGCATCGGCGACGCCCGGGGTTTTGTGGCCGCGCTCAGTCTGGGGGCTTGTGGTATTCAGATGGGGACGCGTTTTCTGGCCGCCCATGAGAGTGACGCCGACCTCAGGTCAAAGCAGAGAATCCTTGAGGCATCCGAAGAAGATAGCGTGGTTTCGTCCCTGTTCACCGGAAAAACCGTTCGAATGCTCCGTACCACACGACTCGACAAGTTGATGGATCTGGAACGGCGGGCCGAAAGCAAGGAAGATTTAAAGGCCCTCATGGCGAAAGTGAGGCAAATGCGCCAGGGCGATACGGATGAAATGGAAGTGGTTGCGGGTCAAATCAGCGGTATGGTCAAGGCGGTTGAAAGCGTTGAACAGATCATCCGGAATATTATTAAAGATGCCGCCCGGATCTGCAAACAGCTTGGCAGAACAGCGGAAGACGCGTAGACGCCGTCATCAAAACGGATCGTCACCCAGGAGGCCGTAAATGGACAGCGAAAAGGCATTGGGAGACATCAGAATTCTTGACCTGGCAGGCCCCATGGGTCTGTATTGCACCAAGCTTTTGGCTGATCTGGGAGCGGATGTGATCAAGATCGAGAAACCCGGCGGTGACCCTTCCAGATGGATGGGTCCCTTCTTTCATGACGACCCCCACCCGGAAAAGAGCCTTTACTGGTTTAACCTGAATACCAACAAAAGGAGTATCACGCTCAACCTGGAGACTGTCGATGGGCGGAAGATCTTTAAGAAACTTTTAAAGACCGCAGACTTACTGATAGAAACGTTTCCGCCGGGATATCTGGAGAAAAAGGGCCTGGGGTATTCAATGATGAAAGAAATCAACCCGGGTTTGATCATGACGTCCATTACACCCTTCGGACAGACAGGTCCTTATAAAAATTACAGGGCGTATGATATTGTTGGTGTAGCCATGGGCGGACTGATGTTTTTTGGCGGCAGCCCTGAAGACCCGCCCAATCAGCCCGGTGCTTCCCAGGGCTACCATGCTGCGGGGTTAAGTGCTTCGGAAGCATCTCTCATCGCCCTGCATCATAAGGACATGACAGGTGAAGGGCAGTATATCGATGTATCCATGCAGGAATCCGTTGCCAATTGCCTGATGTGGACCATGCCTTTTTATGACCTTCGCAAGGCCATTACAACCAGGGACGGGCGTTGTGTCACATCTCCCAGGCCGTTTCCCCGGATATCCATGGCATGGTACGATCTTTTCCCTTGTAAGGACGGCTGGGTTGTCGGCCATGGCGTGGCCGGCGCTTTCAGCGGCGGGTTGGAGGCCTGGGACAAATTAATCGACTGGATGGATAGTGAAGATATGGCCGGAGACCTTGTTGAAGACGAATGGCGAGTCCTGGCAGAGCAATTGGGAGACGCGGCCTATCTGCATACGCTCATGGTGTCCGATCCCGAGGGGTTTACAAACATGGTGGCGAAGAAGGACCATATAGACCGGATAATCGGTAATTTTTTAATGACCAAAACAAAGCTCGAGATTTACGACACCGTACAACCCTGGCGAATACCCACCACGGTAATCCAAACTATCAAGGATGTTGTAAAAGATCCTCAGCTTGAAGCCAGGCAGTTTTTTGTCGAAGTTGAGCATCCGGAGCTGAATGCTACGGTCACATATCCCGGAATGCCTTATCGCCTTTCCGAAACCCCTGCAAAGATAAGACGTCGCGCCCCTTTAATCGGGGAGCACAATCAAGAGATCTATGAATCCGAACTGGGATTGTCGCCAACAGAACTGGCCGGTTTTAAAGCAGGGGGTGTGATTTAAAAGAAATCAGGGCTGAACCAATGAAAAAGAAAAAAGCGCTGGATAAGATAAGGGTTGCCGATTTTACCTGGTGGGGAGTGGGCCCTTACGTGACCAAGCTGCTGGGCAGTATGGGGGCTGAAGTCATCCGGATAGAATCAATGGAGCGGATCGACCCCATCCGGTTCGCGCCGCCCATGAAACCCGGACAATTCAGTGTGAATACCAGTGGATACTGGAACAACTTCAACCCCAACAAGCTTTCCATTACCCTCAATCTTGCCCGGGAAAAGGGAATTGAGATCGCAAAAAAACTGATCATGCGATCCGATATCGTGGCGGACAACTTCACCCCGAGGGTTATGCCGAAACTGGGTCTTGGTTATGAGAAAATATTGGAGATGAAGCCGAGCCTGATTCTGCTCAGCATGCCCGTCATGGGCCGCGGAGGTCCTCGAAGCAACTTTTCCGCCTTCGGCCACCAAATCGCGGGGCTGGCAGGATTAAACGCCATATCCGGATTTCCCGGACGTCCCCCGAGCGGCACCGGAAACGCACTGTCCGATTTTGGAATCAATCCTTATCAGGCCTCAACTGCACTTCTGGCGGCGTTACATTATCGAAACAAGACCGGCAAGGGGCAATTTATCGAGCTGGCGCAATATGAGGCAACCACCTGTGTCCTGGAGGCCGCAATTCTGGATTACACCGTCAATAAGAGAATTCAAGGACCCATGGGGAATCGTCATCTCCATGCCGCCCCGCATGGTGCTTACCGCTGCAAGGATGAAGAACGATGGACCCTCAACATACGCCTCACCGAACAGGAAAAAAAGGCGTTATCCCCGTATCTGGGAGATCCGCCATGGGCTGAGGAACGATGGTGTGCCATCGCCGTATTTACCGACGAAGAGTGGCGGGGATTTTGTGGGGCTGTGGGTAATCCTTCCTGGACTGAAGACAGAAAGTTTTCAACTTTATCAAAGAGAAAAGAAAACGAGGATGAACTGGATGCCCATATCGAGGCATGGAGCCGGGAAAGAACACCGGAAGAGGTGATGCATTTGCTGCAGAAAAACGGGGTTGCCGCCGGGGTGATACAGAACAGTGAGGACCTGATGGAAAAAGATACGCACCTTAAGGAAAGGGAATTTTATCAGGTTCGTGAGCATCCGGAGATGGGACCGGTGACCTACGATGGGCTGCAGTTTAAATTTTCAGAAACTCCCGGTGAGATTGAACGCGCCCCTCTCATGGGGGAGCATAATGAATATGTGTACGGAAAAATATTGGGTATGCCTGAGGAAGAGATTAACCAATATACTGTGGATGGCATTTTTATGTAATCCAGCCTTATGGTTTCATGGGGTTAAGCATGGCGGATCAACAGGTTCAAAATTCACTATTGGGGGGTTTCCGTGTTCTGGACCTAACCGATGAAAAAGGTTTTCTGTGCGGAAAAACCCTGGCGGATTTGGGTGCGGATGTCATTAAAGTTGAAAAGCCGGGAGGAGATCAGGCCCGAAATATCGGTCCTTTTTACAAAGATATCCCCAATCGGGAAAAAAGCCTGTACTGGTTTGCCTGCAATCTGAATAAGCGCAGCATAACCTTGGACATGGAGACTGCTGATGGTCATGAGATATTCAAAACGCTGATAAATACCGCTGACTTTGTGATTGAATCCTTTGATCCGGGATACATGGACGAGCTGGGGTTAGGATATTCGGAATTGGAAAAGATCAATCCCCGTGTCATCATGACATCGATTACTCCCTTTGGCCAAACCGGTCCATACAAGGATCATAAAGCATCTGACATGATTCTGTGGAGCATGGGAGGTGTTCAATATTCAACCGGTGAGCCGGATTTTCCTCCTCTCCAGATGAGCCTGCCTCAAAGCTACTTTCATGGCGGGCTTCATGCCGCAATGGGAAGCATGATGGCTCATTACCATCGGCAAAGAACCGGAGAAGGGCAGCATGTTGACGTTTCGATCCAGCAGGCGGTCATGCTCACCTTGATGATCGCTGCCGAAGTATGGGAGCTGTATGGACAGGCCCTTAAGGACATGGCGGTTATATTGCCCGCAAGAGGAGGGGCCTTCCGCATTATTCCACGCATCAGCAGCCCGTTAAAAACGCGTATGATCTGGCCCTGTAAAGATGGCTATATCATCTGGAGCCTGGCGGTTTCCGGTGGATCGGCCGGCAACATCGCATCATCGCGCGCATTAATCAACATGATGGATCGTAATGGGATGGCGGGCAGGCTCAAAGACTATGACTGGGCTAAAATGGATACTTTGACGATTACTCAGGAAGAAGCCGACGACATTGAAAGCATTGTCGGTAAGTTCTTTCTGGCCGTAGCCAAAGCTGAAATCCTCAAGGAGGCGGTTAAGACAAAGGTGTTTATTGCTCCGGTGTTTACCGTCAAGGACATTTGCGAGTACCCTCACCTTGAAGCCAGAGGATTTTGGGCCGACGTCGCTCATCCTGAACTGGAGGATATCATAACGTATCCCGGTGCTTTCGTGACGATAGACGAGGCGCCCTGGAAGGTTTATCACCGCCCTCCGCTTATTGGAGAGCATAATCCGGATATATATGGAAAAGAGCTGGGCTTTTTAAAAGATCGGATGGTGCTTTTAAAACAGGCTAACGTGATATAGAGAGAGGTGTGGGCCATGAAGAAGGCGAATCAGGCCTTAAACGGCATAAAGGTTGTTGAACTTGCTTATGCAGGGGTTGGTCCGCAGATTACCAGAGAGTTGGCAGAACACGGCGCGACAGTGGTTCGGATTGAATCGCATCGGGCACCCGATCCCTTGAGGATGATGTCCCCGTTTAAGAATTTTGAGTCGGGATTGAACCGCAGCGCATTCGGCGCTTGCTATAACACCCAAAAATACAGCATCAGCATCGACCTTAACATGACCAAAGGGCCGGCAATTGCCAAACAACTCGTATTATGGGCGGATGTGTTTCTTGACGGTATGACACCCGGAACAACGACAAAGTGGGGCCTTGACCATGAAAGCATCAGCGCGATAAAGCCCGACATCATATATGCCGGGACCTCCCAATTGGGCCGGACCGGGCCGGATTCCGCTTTCTCCGGTTGGGGGTACTTGTTGATGGCCATGTCGGGTTTTACCAATATCACAGGCCGGCCGGAAAGAACACCGTTAAATGTTGTGGCTTCTTATACGGATTATATTGCCCCGTGGTATATGGTGATCGCCTTGCTGGGTGCCCTTGACTATCGAAATAGAACAGGCCGGGGAATGGTCATCAATCAATCCCAGCTGGAAAGTTCGCTCCAGTTTTTAAGTCCGGCGTTACTGGATTACAATGTAAATGGTCGCGTCATGAGCCGGAATGCGAATCGACATCCCTATGCGGCCCCTCATGGCGTTTTCCCGTGTCGCAGTTCAGAAACTTCCACCGAGCAATGGGTTGCTATTGCCGTGTTTAGTGATGAAGAATGGCAAGCGTTCTGCAGGGTTATCGACAAACCGGGTTGGATTGAGGATCCTAAATTTGCCGGGGTATTGGGAAGAAAAGAGAACGAAGAGGAACTGGAGGAGTTGATCGCCAAATGGACCGAAGAACTACCCGCCGAGCAGATCATGTCTATGATGCAAAACGCCGGCGTCGCAGCCGGTATGGTCCAATCGCCTGAAGACCTTTTTAACGATCCGCAAGTGAAGCATCGAAACCATTTCAGACCGCTGGAACACCAGGTGATCGGTCGGCATTCATACAATGCTCCGGCGTATAAACTATCCAAGACACCGTGTGATATTTCAAAGCCGGGACCTTGTCTGGGCGAGGATAATGAATTCGTCTTTAAAGAGATTCTAAACATGACGGATGATGATATTGAAGAATTTCTGGTAGCAGGTGTGATCACAACAGAGATGGATGCCCCGACGGCGCCGTCGGTTTTCTAGCTTTCGGTTGGGGGTAAAGGAGGGGTATCGTGAGTTTGTCCGGAATTATAAAGGAAAGAGCATCGACAGGGGACAACACGTTACAATTTTTTGAAGCGTGGGAGTTAACCCTGCCTCAATTACTAAAGGATAGAGCCCGGCGATACAAAG
>JAUXEW010000187.1 GCA_030620375.1 Desulfobacteraceae bacterium
CCGGCTTTATCCAATACCGAATCAACCGATCAAGACATACCGGATGAAACGCCCGTTGTTTCGGAACCGTCGGCTTTATCCAATACCGAATCAACCGATCAAGACATACCGGATGAAACGTCCGTTGTTTCGGAACCGCCGGCTTTATCCAATACCGAATCAACCGATCAAGACATACCGGATGAAACGCCCGTTGCTTCGGAACCGCCGACTTTATCCAATACTGAATTAATCGATCAAAACTCCCCGGACGAAAAATCCATTGTTTCGAAAACCCTTTCAGAGGCTCCTGAAAATGTATCAGATGAGGCCGTTATATCAGAACCATCCAACGAAGACGAGGAGCAGTCAAATGAACAATAATACAAGACAGAAAAGGGTTCGAACATCAAAAAAGAAAATTTATCACCGCCGAAAAGTTTGCCGGTTCTGTGCGGATACCAGCCTCACGATCGATTATAAAAGTCCAAAAACACTTAAATACTTTATCACTGAACGCGGAAAAATCATACCGAGGCGTATATCCGGAACCTGCGCGAAGCATCAACGCTCCATAACACATGCGATAAAACGGGCGCGCACGATTGCACTGCTTCCGTATGTCGGCACTTTAGACACCTAAATCCAAATTCATGCATATCCATCAATGGTTATCCACGGTTATGTTTAAGTTGTATATCGATTTATGACAAAGGACATTGTCAACGGTATTGCAATAACAAGCATTATTGTTGCAATATCAATTTATATGCCGATTATCGGCTTTTTCTTTGTCCCATTCGTACCTTTGCCGACGCTATTTTATCGCGCAAAGCTCGGAAGAAATACAGGTGCCGTCATACCGATTGCCACGATAATGCTAATGGCTATTGTGGGTGACGGTTTATCTATCGATATATTCATATTAATCGAACTCTTAATACTCGGTTTTTCTTTAGGTGAACTATTCGAAATCAATGTTTCAATAGAAAAAACCGTAATATATACCTGCGGTATAGTATTGCTGACGACGACAATCAGCCTGTTCTTTTACAGTTCTTTATCGAATTACGGGATGTCCTCCCTTATTTCTGAATATGTTGCGAAAAACTTAGAGTTTACATTATCCCGTTATAAAGAAATGGGAATGCCCGAAGAAACCATCCACATGATTGATAGTTCGATGGCGCAAATCCAGTATGTTTTGGTTCGGATTATTCCTGCACTGGTTATTGCCTCGACACTATTGGTTGCCTGGATGAATCTGCTTATGGCAAAATCCATATTCTTAAAAAAAGGGCTTCGTTACCCTGACTTCGGGCCGCTTAATCGATGGAAGTCCCCTGAATTTCTGGTATGGGGCGTGATAGTTACCGGAATTATGGTAATCATTCCAAACAGGGCCATTAAGATTATCGGAATCAACTGTCTGCTAATCGCATTGGTGATTTATTTTTTTCAAGGCATCGCCATTGTAACGTTTTTCTTTGAAAAAAAACAACTGCCTAAAGGCTTACGGATTTTTTTATATAGCCTGATAGGAATTCAACAGGTTCTACTATTTTTTATCATCGGACTGGGGTTTTTTGATGTGTGGTTGGATGTCAGGAAATTAAGCAGTAATGAAAAAACGCTTCCGTAACTGATCTTAAGCGTCGCCTGATCAATAAAAACGTATGGTTGAAGAAACCTTCAAAAAATGTTAGTATTTTTTTTGTCTAATATGTTTATGGAAATATAATGTCAACAAAAGGGGCATAAGGTGAAAGTAATTTTAAAAGAGACTATTGAATCATTGGGAATAATCGGTAGCCAGGCAGATGTTTCAGCCGGTTATGCGCGCAACTATCTGCTGCCACAGAAAAAAGCTGTTTTGGATACACCTCAGAATCGAAAAATTCTGGAACAGGAAAAGTCCAAATTCGAATTTCAGATTGCAAAAGAACGAAAAACCGCTATGGAAATAGCGACAAAACTTGAAGGGGTGGTGTGTACCATACCGACAAAAGTGAGCGAAGAAGATAGACTATACGGATCCGTTACCGTACGGGAGATAATCAACGCCCTTGCAAAACAGAATATCGTAGTACAAAAACGGATGGTTCTGTTAAAGGAAACGATAAAAACGCTTGGTACTTACAAGGTTCCGATACGTGTTTATAAAGATATAGAGCCTGAAATCACCGTTGAGATCGTTCCGGAAAAATAAAACGACGACCGGCGTTGAAACACAGAATTCTGTATGCTTGTCGGCCCTTTTCACGGTATAACCAACTGCCTCTGACCTGGCCCAGATGACCCGGTTTTTTATGTTTAAATGAAGTCAAACGTAAATTTTATCCAGCATTCGTGGTAATATGGCAATTCAGCGGCTGCAAAATAAAAATGGCGCCTCTTCTCTACCGATTCCACCTCAAAATGTAGAAGCCGAGGAGTCCTTACTCAGTGCTGTTCTTATCGATAACACGACCCTGCTTGATATCATTGAAATTATATCTCCTGAAGATTTCTATCGTTCCGTCCACCAAATAATTTTCGAATCCATTATTGATCTTTTTGAAAAAAACGAACCGGTCGACCTGGTTACCCTAACGAATAGTCTAAAGCAAAAGGGCCGCCTGGAGGAAATTGGTGGGGCCACCTATCTTGCCGGTCTCATTGATACGGTTCCCATGGCTGTAAACGCTCAACATTATGCTAAAATTGTTTATGAAAAATCCTGCTTAAGGCAACTGATTGAAAAGGCCAATGCGATTACCCGGCGGTGTTTTGAGGATCGGGACGATCTGGAAGAAATAGTTGATTTCGCCGAAAGATCAATCTTTGAAATCTCAGAAAACAAGACACGGCAGGCCTTTTTTCCCATTAGCAAAATTATCGTCACCAATATTGAAATGTTGGAAGAAAAGCAGGGAAACAAGTCTGCTGTATCCGGTGTTCCTTCCGGGTTTACGGACATTGACAGGATGACATCAGGATTCCAAAATTCAGATCTTTCAATCATCGCCTCCCGCCCGAGTATGGGAAAAACGGCTTTGGCATTAAACATCGCCAGAAATGCCGCTGTTGATAATAACATCCCGGTTGCGATATTTTCACTGGAAATGTCCAAAGAACAGTTGTGTTTGAGAATGCTTTGCTCAGATGCTCGAGTTGATTCTTCACGCTTAAGAAGCGGCTTCTGGAATATGGAAGATTGGACAAATTTAACCGAGGCTGCCGGCATTCTTTCAGAAGCACCGATTTTCATAGACGATTCTCCTATGATTTCCGCCACTGAAATCAGAGCCAAGGCGCGAAAAATGAAGATGGATAAAGATATTGGGCTGATTATTATTGACTATCTCCAACTCATGCAACCAAACCGGGCTCTGGACCGCAGAGATCTCGAAATTTCAGACATATCGAGATCTTTAAAGGCGCTGGCAAAAGAACTTGATCTCCCAGTGATTGCACTGTCCCAGCTAAACAGAATGCTCGAACAGCGGAATGACAAACGCCCCAGGCTATCAGATTTAAGGGAGTCCGGCGCTCTTGAACAGGATGCCGACGTCGTTGCCTTTATCTACAGAGACGAAGTCTACAACACGGATGAGAATAATCCTCAAAAAGGTACTGCGGAGATTATACTGGCGAAGCAGAGAAACGGGCCTACCGGTACGGCAACGTTGTCATTTTTAAATGCCTATACCTGTTTTGTGAATTATATATCAAAAGAGATGATATCCTAATCGCGTAAAAACTCGATTAGGTCGTATCCGGGTAACCCATACCCCCTTGACTGAGAGACCATCAATTTGGGTGACCTGTAACACAAACTGATGAAAAAACTATTTGGCAGTCCTAAAGGACTTAAAAAGAATCAAATCCGCAGGCTTGAAAATCTTTACCGCCGTCGCATCCCTCCGGAATTTTTAATCACTCCCGAACTTGCCCGAGATACGTGCCGATTGTCCCATGAGATTCGTCGACAGATAGGACTTCTAATTAACCGTCAAGGGAAAATCGTTTTTATCATTATCGGCAATCATCATGAAATTGTCATACCGCAGACCCTTGAATATCGCTTGGCCCCTGACCGGCTCAAAGGATTAAGGTGTGTTCATACGCATCTGGATAATGAAGCGTTAACCCGTGATGACCTGACAGACCTTGCACTGTTGAGACTGGACATCATGTCCGTCATAACTTCAACAAAAGACGGAGAGCCCGATAATATTCATATTGGACATATACTGCCGAAAAATAAAGAAGGGGTCCCTCACCAGGTTCTTCCGCCGATTCGCCTTCACCAGCTAAATATCGGGTGCCTTGAGTTAATACAAGCGCTTGAGTCGGAATTGTCTTTTTCAAAGTCTGCTTATGACTCGGAAACAGGCGCAGAGAGAGCCCTTTTAATCAGCGTAACCCGGGCTTCAAAAATCTCGGCCCAGGCTTCATTGGACGAGCTAAAAGATCTGGCATTATCCTGCGGCATTCAAATTGCCGGAACTGTGCTTCAACATCGGCATCGGTATGACACCAAATATCTATTGGGTATGGGCAAGATCAAGGAACTGACCATTCTAGCCCTTCAGAAAGGATCGACCCTGATTATCTTCGATCAAGAACTAAACCCCTCCCAAATTCGTTCAAT
The DNA here is from genome assembly GCA_030620375.1 of Desulfobacteraceae bacterium. Lineage (GTDB taxonomy): Bacteria > Desulfobacterota > Desulfobacteria > Desulfobacterales > UBA5616 > JAUXEW01. The sequence goes on from JAUXEW010000187.1 coordinate 4,616, forward strand.
TACCGATCACATTGACATTAAAGTAATTGACCGGACGCAGCTGATACTAGATATTTTTGCCCAGCGGGCCCAAACCCGAGAAGGTAAACTTCAGGTGGAACTGGCTCAAATGAAATATCTTCTTCCGAGACTAGTCACGAAAAATACCGCCATGTCTCGACTAACCGGTGGTATCGGGGGCCGTGGACCGGGGGAAACAAAACTGGAAATAAACCGTAGAAGGGTTCGTGAACGAATTGCCCAGTTGGAAATTTCTTTAAAGCAAGTTCGCAAATACCGTAAGCTTCAAAAAGCAAAGCGAAATAAAAATAATCTGCCGGTGATTTCCATTATCGGATATACCAATACCGGAAAATCGACCCTTTTAAATACGCTAACCAAAAGTAGTGTGCTGACTGAAAACCGGCTCTTCGCCACATTAGATCCATCTAGCAGGCGGCTGAAATTTCCGAAGGACATCGAGGTTATCATAACCGATACCGTAGGATTTATCAAAGACCTTCCCAAAGACCTGCAAGTAGCTTTTCAAGCAACATTAGAAGAACTTGAAAGTGCTGATTTACTTCTCCACATTATCGATATCAGCAATCCTCGCTTCAAGGAACAGGTAGACTCGGTGAACAAAATTCTTATCGATTTAAATTTAAATATTATTCCTCGAATTAATGTCTTAAATAAAATGGATCTGGTGGAAAAACAAGCCATCCAAAGCTTGAGCCGGCAACTGGATGGAACTCCCATATCCGCCGTTAATGAATCGACATTAGGGCCACTGGTTAATAAAATTCAAGAGGCCGTATGCAAATGAAGACAAGCCCTTCATCTTCGAGATCTTTGCGAAATAAGGATCATCTCCCGATTAGTTGGTGTTAATTAAGGCAAAATTGGGTTATCTCCAATTGAGCAGGTGTGATCCCAGAGGGTACAAGGGGTCAAGGATTCAAGGGTTCAAGTGACACGAAGTGCGGTTTTTCAAGCCGTTAGGCGCAACCATCAGCGCTCAATGCTAAAGAATTACAAAGATTTTAAAGTCTGGCAAAAGTCATACGAACTCTGTTTAGAGATGTATAGCATAACAGCAACATTCCCAAAAGAAA
>JAUXEW010000103.1 GCA_030620375.1 Desulfobacteraceae bacterium
GTGCTATTTTGAGGATTTCAAAAGAGCGAAAACGAAGCTCCGGGCCAAAAGATGCCGTTTCTGGATGGACACTAACTAATCATAATTCCATTTATTCTAAAAAGGAGTTTATATGCAGGCATTAAAGACAGCTTTGGCTTTGACAATTGCTTTCTGCGTTTTCGGATCTTCTGTTTATGCGGCTGATGTGGCTAAAATCGGTGTAATTGATTTGCAGCGGATACTGGCAGCATCCAGTTACGGGAAATCCGCTCAGGAAGAGGTCAATAAAAAAGGCGATGAACTGATGGGTGGTCTGAAGGCCAAAGAAAAAGAATTGGGTGAGCTGAGAAATAAAATTGAACGTGAGGCCTTAGTTATGAGCCCGGAAAAGCGGGAAGAAAAAGAAAGAGAATTCAGGATAAAAGTAAATGATTTAAAGGTTTTAGAGAAAAAATATAAAAAGGAATTAGGAGAATTAAATTTAAGGCTGGTCAGCCGCATTCAGAATGATATTTTTATCCTGGTTGAAGAACTAGGGAAGAAAGAGGGTTATCTTCTGGTTATCGAAAAACGAGAGGCCGGCGTGGTATATGCGCCGAATACAATCGATATTTCTGATAGAGTTGTCCAATTATATAATGAAAAGTACACCCGAGATATGAGTAAGAGTGGTGTAGATTCGAGCCCTTAAAGAATATGGAGCTATTACTTTCTACAATAGCGGAAATAGTCGGCGGCCGGGTCATTGGAGATGAGGGTAAGGTTATTCATGGTGCTGCCGCCTTTGAGGCCGCCGGAGATGATGAGATTACGTATGCCGGAAATGCAAAATTTTTAAAGCTGATAGATGCGACCGGCGCAGGCGCGGTATTGGTGCCGAAAGAATTCAAGCACGCCCCAAAAAATCTGGTGCTGGTGGAGAGCCCCCGGATCGCCTTTAATAAGGTATCGGAAGTTTTCTACCCCCGTTCAAAGCCGAAGATCGGGATCAGTTCAACGGCCCATGTCGGTGATAACGTCATATATGGCAAAGACGTATCTATCGGCCCCTTTGTTGTTTTAGGAGATGACGTAAGGATCGGCGACCGTGTGATGCTCCACCCCCATGTTGTGATCGGTAATCAGGTTGTGATGGGGGATGATGTGGAGATCTTTCCGAATGTAACGGTCCTTGCGTTATGTAAAATAGGAAGTCGCGTAACGATTCATGCCGGTTCGGTGATCGGTAGCGACGGATTCGGTTTTGAACCTGACGGTGAAAAATACCTTAAGATCAATCATACCGGTATTGTTCAAATAGATAATGACGTTGAGATTGGGGCAGGTAACACCATCGACCGGGGGACTGTTGGAAAAACATGGATAAAAGACGGCGTTAAAACCGATAACCTGGTCCATATTGCCCATAATGTTATCGTAGGCGAAAATACTTTGATAGTGGCACAGGTTGGCATTTCGGGAAGCGTTACCATTGGCAAACATGTCGTTCTGGCGGGTCAGGCAGGTGTTGCGGGCCATCTAACCATTGAAGATAATGCAACTGTCGGTCCAAAATCCGGTATTGTTAAGTCCGTTCCCAAAGGACATATTTTATCCGGGATTCCAGCCATGCCGCACAAATTATGGCTCAGAGTCCACCGGGTGTTGCCGATGCTTCCGGACCTGAAGAAGAAAATTTTTCAAATTGAAAAAAAGGTAAATGAAATTGAAAGGCGACAGGACAAAAGAGGGTGAACTGCCGTAAAAAGCTCAAGGACAGACATGAAAACAGGGATAACCGGAGTGGGTTGTGGAGACAATATATGATATTCGAAAGATAATGAGATTCTTACCTCACCGCTATCCGTTTATCCTGGTTGACCGGATACTTGATCTCGTTCCGGGTGAAAGCGTGGTTGCATTGAAAAATGTTACTATAAATGAACCATTTTTCCAGGGACATTTTCCTGAAATGCCGGTTATGCCGGGTGTCCTGATTGTAGAAGCCATGGGGCAGGCCGGGGCGGTTCTTGCCTATGCCTCTAATCTCCGAGAGGAGCCGGATTCTTACCATATGTATTTGGCTGGAATGAATAACGTTAGGTTCAGATCACCGGTTGTGCCCGGGGACCAGCTGGTGATGGAATTGAAACTGCTTAGAAAGAGATCGAAGATGATAAAGATAGCCGGTACAGCGACAGTAGGGGAAAAACTGGTGGCTGAGGCTGAATTGATGGCTACTATAGTAGGGGTAAAATGATGATTCATCCGACGGCAATTATTGACAAAAAGGCTGAAATTGATCGTAACGTTCGGGTTGGTCCGTACTCGATTATACGGCAAGATGTGGTGATCGGCTCGGGTACTGTCATCGGACCGCATGTGGTGATTGAGCCTTATGTGACCATCGGATCTGATTGCCGGATATTTCAGTTTGCTTCCATCGGGGCAATTCCTCAAGATTTAAAATTTAAAGGGGAAAAAACATTCGTAAACATCGATAATGGTACGGTTGTCCGCGAGTTTGTTACGATTAACAGGGGAACGGAATCCGGTGGGGGGACAACACAGGTCGGCGCAAAGAGTTTATTGATGGCCTATGCTCACGTTGCCCATGATTGCCGAATCGGCAAAATGGGGATTCTGGCGAACTGCGCGACCTTGGCCGGTCATGTAACGTTAGGAGACTTTGTTACGCTAGGGGGACTTGCTGCGGTTCACCAGTTTGTGAGAATCGGAGATTATGCCTATATCGGCGGGGCATCAGCTGTTGTAAAAGATATTCCGCCTTATGTCATTGCCGCGGGCGACCGGGTGAAATTACACGGTTTAAATAAGGTGGGGTTGAAACGCCATGGATTTTCGGATGAAACCGTGTCTTCGATAAAAAAAGCATATCGGATTTTGTTTAGGATTGGGCTGACCCTAAACGAAGCAATTGAGCGGGTAAAGGCAGAAGTCGAGCAGACTCCTGAAGTTTCCGGCCTAATCGAGTTCATCAAATCGTCTGAGCGCGGCATTACCCGATAGTCTTCGTCCCTTCAACCTAAATACTTCAATACGAATAATCATTTAAACATATGCGAATCGGACTTATTGCGGGGAGCGGACAGTTCCCCATAATTTTTTTAAAGGCGGCCAAAGCCGAAGGATATTCGGTTTATGTCATTGGATTGTTTGACGAAACGGATCCGCTAATCGACCGGTACGCTGAGTCCGTCGAATGGGTAACTATTGGCCAGGTCGAACGGATGATAAAATTTCTGAAGAAGAACCACATTAAGGCGGCTGTTTTGCTGGGTGCTGTTGATAAGACGAAAATGTTTGCGGATATCAAACCGGATATGACAGCGATTTCAATGGTCGCCGGTATGACACATACACATGATGATGCGCTCTTAAGGGCCTTTGCGGATGCCTTAAAAGCGGAAGGAATTATGATTCAGTCGTCTACCTTTCTGTTGCCCGAGCTTTTGGCGCCGACCGGATGCTGGACAAAACGTAAACCGACGCCGTCTGAAACAGCCGATATTGAGTGGGGATATTCCATTGCCAAACAGATCGGTCGTCTAGACATCGGTCAAAGTGTCGTAGTTGGCGGCGGATCAATTTTAGCGGTGGAAGCCATTGACGGAACGGATGCAACGATTATAAGAGGCGGGATGCTGGCAAAAGGCGGGGCAGTGGTCGTAAAAACCAGTAAACCGGAGCAGGATATGAGGTTTGATGTCCCGGCTGTCGGCATTGAGACCGTGGAGGTCATGAAGCGCGCGGGGATTACGGCACTTGCCGTAGAAGCCGGGAAGACAGTTGTTTTTGATAGAGAAGAGATGGTTGCCCGTGCCGAACAATACGACATTGCCATCGTCGCCTTAGTGAGCCCTTAGATCGAGAAACGGTGTGAAGAAGATAAACAGTTTGTTACATCATAAGTCGGTGATGATTATTGCCGGTGAAGCTTCGGGAGATCTTCACGGGTCGAATCTGGTTAAAGCCATTCGCCGGCGCGACAATGAGATCTTCTTTTGTGGTATCGGAGGAGCGGCACTTGAAAGAGAAGGGGTAGATCTGTTTTTTAATATCAGGGCGCTTTCGGTTATGGGGATTACCGAAGTGTTATCAAAACTACCGGCCGTTTACCGGGCATTGAAAGAAGCTAAAAGGCGTTTAAAAACACTTCATCCGGATTTACTGATTCTAATCGACTTTCCTGAATTTAATTTAAAGGTGGCGAAAGCGGCTAAAAAAGTCGGTGTTCCGGTACTGTATTATATCAGCCCAAAAGTTTGGGCCTGGCGATCCGGTCGCGTGAAAAAAATAAAAACCCTTGTGAATCATATGGCTATCATCTTGCCGTTTGAACAGGATTTTTATCAAAACCATGATATCCCGGTTACCTATGTGGGACATCCGCTGCTGGATACCGTGCTTGCGGATTTCCCCCCCCGTGCCAAAGATGATACCTTCGAGTCGTCAGTTATCGGTCTACTCCCGGGATCACGCGAGAAAGAGATCATTAGAATCCTTCCGGTGATGATCGATAGTGCTAAGATCCTGTCAACTGAAAATGGAAATTTAAAATTCCTTATTTCCGTCGCCGCTTCGATAGATCGACACCTTATCGAAAAGATCGTAAACCGGTACAAAGAGAGCGTGAACTTTGATATGGTCACAGGAGGGGTGCATGAAATTTTTAAAGAAGCCGACTTTGTGGTAGCAGCGTCCGGTACCGTGGTGCTGGAGGCCGCAATTGCCGGCGTTCCCATGGTCGTTCTATATAAAATGTCCGCTGTTAGTCACTGGTTTGCCAAGGCAATGGTCCGGCTAAAGCACTTTAGTCTGGTCAACCTTATCGCGGGTAAGGAAGTTGTTCCGGAACTGCTTCAAAATGAAGTAAATCCGGAAAACATAGCCCATACGGTTTCAACTATGTTAAACGATACTGACGGTCTGAACCGTGTAAAAAATGAGCTTTATGAGATTAAACGGTTGTTGGGTGGGGCGGGTGCATCCGACCGTGTAGCGGAAATTGCAATGAGAATGATGTGATGAAAAGGCTTAATAACCGAATTGATGAGCTGAAGTGGAACCTGATCGGTATCTTCGGAAAGCTTTTTATCGATCTGTTGTTCTTAACTACTAGAATCGAAACCGTGGGATTGTCCGGAGTGGCGCACATTATTCAATCAAGAAAATATGTATTGGCTTTTTGGCATTCGCGCCTTTTACTGATCAGTTATATCTTCAAAGGATTGAATGTACTGGTTATGGTCAGTCAGTCCAAAGACGGTGAGATTATTGCCCGGATCCTGCGCCGGCAAGGCCAGGATACTGTGCGGGGGTCTTCTACCAGGGGGGGGCTTCGCGTATTGGCCGGAATGATTAAAAACTTGAAAGAGACCGGCAGACCCGGCGCCACCACACCGGACGGACCCCAGGGGCCCCGGTTTAAAGTAAAGTCAGGCACAATTGCTATAGCTAAAAAGACGGGGTACCCGATTGTTCCGGTAAGTTACAGTGCGAGCAGAATCAAGGTTTTTTCCAGTTGGGATCGTTTTGTTCTACCGATCCCCTTTTCAAAATGCAGGGCCATCTATGGGGAACCGATTTATGTTCCTAAAGATGTCGATGCTGATGAGGAAAAAAGGTGTCTTTTAAAACTTGAGACAGAGCTCTGTCGAATTACCCAAATGGCAGATCATCATTTTGGCCACGATATTAGATAACATTATGATCAACATAACATTATTCAATTTAAAACCACGGCATCACACATTAATCGGTCTGATCAAAAAAAATAAATTTCGGCTGTTTCTGGCGATGCTCTGCATGCTGGTCATTGCCGGAACAACATCGACGGTAGCGTTTTTGGTAAAACCGGTTCTTGACGATATCTTTGTTAATAAAAATACCGGGATGCTGAAATTGATTCCCATTGTAGTGATTTTTATTTATTTTTTAAAGGACACGGCGACTTACGGCCAGGCCTATTTTATGAATTATGTGGGACAAAAGATCATCCGGGAACTTCGAAATATCCTGTATGATCATATACAGGACCTGTCCATATCCTTTTTTCATAAAGAAAAGACAGGCGCCCTGATGTCTCGCGTTACCAATGACGTGGCAATTATTAAGAGTATGGTTTCTTCATCGGTCACCACCGTCTTAAAAGATTGCTTTACCGTTATCGGTCTTTCCGGAGTGATCTTTTATCGGGACTGGAAAATGGCGATTATTGCACTTGTCTTTCTTCCGATCGCCTTTTTCCCAATTATTAAATTCGGCAGGCGCGTTCGCCGGGTCAGTACGGGATATCAAGAAACCATGGCCGATATGAACTCTTTTCTTCATGAAACGTTTGCGGGAAACAAGATCGTAAAGGCCTTCGGGATGTCATCTTATGAAAAGGAACGTTTTTTCAAAAAAACCAACAGGTTGTTCAAGCTTGAGATGAAGGCGGTTAAAGCCAAATCCTTGTCGTCACCGGTAATGGACTTTCTTGGCGGAATAGGCGTGTCGCTTGTCATTTTTTATGGCGGTTCACGTGTAATTCAAGGTGAATCCACGGTGGGGACATTTTTTTCCTTTTTAGCGGCTGTTTTTATGCTGTATAATCCATTAAAACAGTTAACGCAGGTCAATAATACGGTGCAGCAGGGGCTGGCTGCCGTAGATCGGGTTTTTGATGTCATTGAGATGGAGTCGGATATCAAAGAAATTGAAAATCCCGTTACGATTAAGGCGGGACCTCACCGCGTGGCATTTAAAAATGTTTCTTTTAAATATGACGATGTATGGATTTTAAAAGATATTAATCTGGAAGTGCAAGCAGGAGAAGTATTGGCCCTTGCCGGGATGAGCGGGGGTGGAAAAACCACGCTGGTGAACTTAATCCCCAGGTTCTATGATGTCTGCCAGGGTGCTATCGAGATTGATGGAATCGACATTCGAAAAGCAACCCTGTCTTCCCTGCGGGAGCAGATCGCCATTGTAACCCAAGAGCCGATCCTTTTTAACGATACCGTTCGGAATAATATCGCATACGGGAATCGTAACGCTTCGGACGAGGATATCGAGCGGGCTGCAAAGGCCGCCTATGCATACGATTTTGTTTGGGGTTTCCCCGATAAATTTGAGACATCCATCGGAGAACTCGGGGCGCGTCTTTCCGGTGGAGAGAAACAGAGAATATGTGTAGCCAGGGCGCTGCTAAAAGAGGCACCGATTTTAATGCTTGACGAAGCGACATCGTCACTCGACTCCGAAGCGGAAATGCTGGTACAGAAGGCGCTTGAGAATTTAATGAAGGGGAGAACAACATTTGTCATAGCCCATCGGCTTTCTACAATTGTGAATGCGGATCGGATTGTCATGATCGTAAACGGCAGGATCGTTGAAGAAGGAAATCATGAAGAACTGATCGCACGTGAAGGAGAATATTATAAACTCTATCAAATGCAGTTTAAGGATAATGGCAATACACTTTAGGGGCTGTTTCAAAACCGCTTTCCTTGCTGCTTTGACCCTTTTGTAGCGTCCTCAAACAATTTGCCATTTTGACGTTTCGCTTCGCTAAGAACGTTTCACAAAAAGGGCCAAAAATCGGAAAATGGTAACCCGTTTCCGGGGCGTCACATTGGCCTCGATCGAGGAGGTATGGGTTGAACAGTCGTATTTTAAGACAGAAAAGAATATTCATATCCAGGATTCTGGCTGTTTTGCTGATTTTTGTTTTTCTGTTTACCCGGACCGACATCGGCAGTGATGTCGTTAAAGTTCTGCTGGACAGCACGGGGTTGCTTTTACTTTCGGTCGGTGTTTTAGGAAGAATTTGGTCTTCTTTGTATATCTGCGGGTATAAAAAGGTTAAATTGGTTACGGATGGACCGTACGCCGCAGTCCGAAATCCCTTATATCTTTTTAGCCTTTTGGGTGTAACCGGTGTCGCGTTATCGACGCAAAATTATATATTTATAGCGCTGATTCTGTCATTATTTTTCATATATTATCCCATTGTCATTATCAGTGAAGAAAAGAAATTAAAACGGCTTCACAGTGACAATTTTCTAAAGTATATGGCGGAAACGCCAAGATTTATTCCAAGATTATCCAAGCTTTCTCAGCCCGAAAAATATGAAGTCAATGTCAAAAAATATTCAAAAGCGTTTTTAGATGCCATATGGTTTTTTGTTGTTTACATTGTAATTGCCATAGTAAAAATCATACATTCAAAGGGCCTAATTCCGTTAATACTTGATTTTTGATGCTTAAGTCAGTCTCTATATGAAAATCAATTCCATCGTAAACCGATATATTTTTAAGGAGATGATTCCACCGTTTGTCATTAATGTGGTTTTTTTTGTTTTTGTTTTTTTAATGATAAAAATTCTCGACATTACCAATTTGATCGTAAATTACAGAATCAGCTTTATTAAAATACTGTTGCTTCTGGCTTCTTCCATGCCCTTTTTCCTGGTATTCGTGATTCCCATGTCAGTGATGATGGCCGTTCTGCTCACCTTTTTACGATTGTCAAACGATAATGAAATACTGGCGTTAAAATCCGGTGGTGTGAGTCTTTACGGTCTATTGCCGCCTGTTATCCTGTTTTGCCTGATGGGATATGTGTTAACCGCGGTTATGTCGATTTATGGCATGCCGTGGGGGATGGCGTCATTTGAACGCCTTGTTTATGATGTTGCGGCGTCTAATCTCAATATCGGGCTAAAGGAAAAAACGTTTAACGACAGCTTTAAAGGGGTGATGTTATATACGAATAAAATTGATTTACGAAATAATACGCTTATAGACGTATTTATTGAAGATCAGCGCCATGACAAGATTGTCAGTACAATTGTGGCACCA
>JAUXEW010000132.1 GCA_030620375.1 Desulfobacteraceae bacterium
AAGTATGTGCGGATCAAAGTCACAGTTGCCGCACTCGATATCTTTTCTGCCAACAACACCGGTCCAGTAAGATGTTTTAAAATCGATGTATGCCTGAGACGACATCCAGGGACCGGTTTCGCCCGTTGCTCTGACATCAAGCGGCTTGTAAGAGCAATAGATCCCCTTCCAAAAAGTGCCTTTTTTGTCGTATGTTTCCGCGTTCGTAATATAGAAAATTTTATCCGCCATCCAGACAAGACGCTTGGATTCCGGATAGCGCGGGTTTTTGGCGTTAATTTCAATCATGTAATTATCCCACAGTTCCCATGGATCTTCATCGAGGATGGGATGGGTATAGCCATTGTAATATTCACCGCCGATTTTATCAGATCCTTCAAATTTTTGATTCATCAAGCACAGGAGCGGTTTTTTCCCCAAATATTTGTACGTAAATTCATGAATTTTTCCATCAAAACCATAGTAATCGTCATAGCAAGCCGCCGTGCCGCGAACGGGGTTGGACCGTTCACCGGAAACCAGCCGTAGCGTCCGCCGCAATGTGGGAACGTATGTCCACATATCATCGGACTTTTTGGGGTCCTTGTACCGCCAAATCAAAAAATCCATATCCTTGTTGACGCCGTCGGGAGAATGCTGGACAAAACCAAAGAAAAGCCCATGAGGATTGGGCCGTTCCGGCTTTGGATCAACGGAGGTCCTGTTAGTGAAGTACATGTAGAACTGGATGCCGCTACCACTGGTGATTCGTCCGCCTTTCCGTTGCGAGTAAGCGACCCATCCGGGTTTGGTATAATAAAATTGGTCACTGCGCCAACGAAAGTAAAAATTATACATGATTTTTTGCGCCAGGTTAGGTTCTTTAAGGTCAGGGAACGGCATACCCGCTTTGTGGTCTCCCGCTAAATTGCCGTTTTGGTCAATGGAGAATTTTCCGCGGTTTTTTTCCGTCCATTCCATGTATCCTTTGGGCGGCCAATACTCCTCTGTTTCTTTTACCGTGACTACAGTTGGTCGAGCAAAATCAGTCCCTTTGATGAACTGACGAAGGTAGCTGGGGAAATAGCTTTTGTACTGATCCAGATTGTCGGCATTGATTACGTCGCCGGGTTTGGGTTCGGCAGCAAGCAGATTCGCGGGCAGCATCAGACTCAGCGAAAGAAACAATAACGTTAACAAGATTGGCAATCGAGCGGTGCTTAATTTCTCCATGATAATTTTCTCCTTTAGATGGTTAATTAAGATGGGATGGTGCATAAGACACTCAATTTATTGAATACGCTTTAAAAGAAACAGAACAACATAAAAATTTAATTTAATACACCAATTGATATTTAAGTCAATAGGAAATAATTGGTTTTGAATGGGATTTGCGTTTAAGGCAGGTCCGTGAGAAGTTTCATTTCAGGATGTGTCATATATATCCAAACAAAAACGGGTGACATTTTAAGTCACCCGTTAATGAAAAAGTGTTGATTGAATATGGGGACGGTCGATTTTGACCGCCATTTTTTTAAGCGGTTAGTAAGTTAGTTTTACGCCGTTTTCCGTGGGTATGGGCAGGTCTGAACCGAGAACACCCGGCTCAAGCACATATGGATCAAACGGGCAGTTGGCTTGGCAGGCACCTCTCCGGATAACGCCGGTCCAGTATGACGTTTTAAAATCCGAGTACCCTTGGGACTGCATCCAGGGGCCCCACTCATCCATGCAGGTGGCGGTAGGAGAATAGGACTGGTACAACCCTTTCCAAAATTCACCCCGTTTATCATATGTTTCCGCATAAGAGGCCATAAAAATCTTGTCCGTCACCCAGAGGAGCCGCTTGGATTCCGGGTACCGCGGGTTTTTAGCCTTAATTTCCAGCAGATAATGATCCCAGACTTCGTAGGGGTCATCTTCTCCGAACAAGATCGGATGAGGCCATCCGTTAAAAAGCTCCGGCCTGGTGAGCGCCGTTGTGTTTTGATGCATGAGTGCCACTATTCTTTTTTGGCCCAGGTTTTTGTATGTGAATTCATGAATCTTTCCATCAAACCCGTAATAATCATCATAGGTGGCAGCCGAACCCCGGACGGGATTTGACCGCTCGCTGGAGACCATTCTTATGGTCCGCCGCAATGTGGGAACGTATGTCCACATCTCATCGGACTTTTTGGGGTCCGTATACCGCCATATCAAAAAATCCATGTCCTTGCTAATCCCGGTGCCAATATGCTGAATGAAACCAAAGAAAAGCCCATGGGGATTCGGTCGCTCCGGCAGCGGCGGCAGGCTGGTTCGGTTGGTAAAGTACATGTAAAACTGTAATCCGCCCGTGCTTGTGATCCTGCCTCCCTTTCTCTGCCCGTAAGAAATCCATCCGGGCTGCATGTAGGTCCACTGGTCGCTTCGCCAGCGGTAGTAAAAGTTCCACATGAGTTTCTGGGCCAAATTGGGTTCCTTGGGATCCGGAAACGGTTGACCCGCCCTGTAATTTCCCTGAATATTGCCTTCCGAATCGATTTTCAGTTGGCCCCGGTTTTTTTCCGTCCACTCCATATATCCATCCGGCATCGAGTAATATTCGGTTTCTCTCATCGTGATAACTACCGGCGCGGCAAAATCGGTGCCTTTAATAAATTTTACCATAAAGCTGGGGAAATATTCCTCGTATTGGTCCACATTGCCGGCATTGATTACTTCGCCGGGTTTGGGTTCGGCAGCAAGCAGATTCGCGGGCAGCATAAGACTCATCACAAGAAACAATAGCGTTAACAAGATTGGCAATCGAGCGTTGTTAAATTTCTCCATAATAATTTTCTCCTTTAGATGGTTAATTAAGGTGGGATGGTTCATAAGATACTAAATTTAAATACAAAAGGTTTAAAGGGCTAAAAGGGAAACATAATGTATTATAAAAGATGGTTTCGTAAAAAGTCGAAGAGTTCTCTTTTCCGTCATTCCAGCGAAAGCCGGGCACGTAGTGAAGCTTTTTGGCTATCCAGTAAATTCAATGCGTTCTGGATGCCGGATCAAGTCCGGCATGACGATTTAGGGACTTTTTACGAAGCCATCATAAAAAAGATTAATCGTAATTGCAAGCTTATAGACATTAATAGCCGTGAGATTTTGAATTAGACCAATAGGCTAATCTTGTATAAAAAACTAATTGGCGTTCAGTTTTATGGCACTATGTGGTTTATAAGTCAACAGGAAATTAAGGTTTTTTATAAAAACGCCGCAGAAAATCTCGCGGTTTACGATGAGGGTGAAAGCGAAGCCGGGGCAAGGCTTGGTTTTATTATGGTTTTTCAATACCCCTCCCGCTTGCGGCGGGGAGTTTCATTATTCATCCAGCACTTTCCTTACTAAATTTGATAAGTATCTGGATTCAAATGGTTTTAATGCAAAAGCCCTAATCCCTATGGCTTTGGCTTTTTTTTCGGAAATCGGTTCTTTGAAGCCCGTGCAAAGGATAACAGGGATATCGGGCCTTATGTCCATCATTTTAGCGGCCACCTTGTCACCCGTAATTTTTGGCATTGTCATATCTGTTATGATTAAATCAAACGCTTCGGGTTCAGCGCTGAAAGCTTCTATTGCTTCCAAAGGGTTTGTTTTGGCTGTGACGGAATACCCCAGTTTTGACAGGGCCTCATACCAGATATCGATGATGGCTTCTTCATCGTCAATGAACAGGATATGTTCGGTTCCTGTAGGTAAGGGCTCTCGTAATTCTTCTTCTACGTTAACATCTAAATCAACAACCGGAAAGAGCACTTCAAAGGTAGATCCTTTGCCAATCTCACTAAAAACCTTTACAGCACCGCCATTGCTTTTCACTATGCCGTGTACCATGGCCAAACCCATACCGGTCCCCACGTCTTTTTCTTTGGTGGTGAAATACGGTTCAAATATCTGTTCCATTGTACTTTGATCCATTCCACACCCGTCATCACTTACACACAGCTTCACGAAAGACCCCGGTTTTAAACCGTTGTGGATGCCGGTTTCAGTGGCATCCAGGACAACAGGCGCCAGCGTTATCCTTATCGAACCCGGTTTTTCACCGATGGCGTGATAAGCATTCGTGCAAAGGTTCATCAATACCTGGTGGAATTGGGTAGGGTCTCCAACAAGTGTCCCCGCATTTGGTGTGATGTTTTCACTGATCTCGATTGTTGAGGGAACTGTCGCCTTTAGCAGTTTAATGATTTCTCTGACAACCCGGTTGCTTTGAATCGGCACTTGTTCTTGACTGCTTTGCCGGCTGAAGGTTAAAATTTGATTGACCAACTTTTTTGCACGATAGCTTGCCTTGAGAACCCCTTTAATACTTCGATGGACTTGAGGTTCGTTTGAAATATCGTCGAGAGCCATTTCTGAGTATCCTGTAATAGCCGCGAGAATGTTGTTGAAATCGTGCGCCACACCGGCTGATAATTGTCCTAGCGCACGAAACTTTTCTAATTCAGCGAGGTTCCATTCCATTTGATTTCGTTTTTCCAATTCATCCTTCAGCTCGCCGTAAAGTCTTGCATTCTCGATGGCCATCGCTGCCTGAGATGCAAAGATACTGAGAAGTAGCGCATCCTGTTCGCTAAAGGTACCCCCGTTTTCCTTGTTGATTGCTTCGAGTACGCCGATTAATTTTGTTTTTGCTTTCATGGGGACTGCAAGAATAGATTTTGTTTCAAATCCGGATTTTTTATCAATTCCTGAATAGTGTCTGCGGTCTTTTTTTACATCTGGAATAACAACGGGTTCCCCATGTTCCACAACCCAACCGGCAATGCCTTGTCCCTTTTTGATGCGAATATCCATAAGCTCATCCGCTTTTGGTCCCGTCGGCACACTGAAAATTAATTCACCGGTATCCTCTTCAAGCAACATAAGTGTGCTGGCAGTCGAATGCGTTACTTTGCTAGCATTTTTCATGATAAGGGATAGAACTTCAACCAGATTGAGCGACGTATTAACCAGTGCTCCCATGTCCATAACAGAGCACAAGGCATCACTTTCTATAGTGGAATACTCTTTCAGCATTATTTCCTGTTGTTTCAAGGCTTTAACAAGTTGATCCGTTGTTATATACCCCATTTTATGAAGGATGTCGCCAAGCAAAGGGATGTTTTCCGCTTTACTGGCAAATCTCGCTTCAGCCACCATCCGGGTTCTTTGAAGCTTTTCGGGGAGCAATTCATTGTTCGTTATTTCCCTTTGCTTGGATAAAGCGGCTTCTAGCTGCTTCTGGGTGACGAAACCCAAGTCAGATAAAACTTCACCAATTAATTGTTTTAGAGCCATGACAGTGCCTCCAAATGATAGTGATGCCTAAATGGAGCGATTTTCAAGTTTGGAAATTCAAACCGGCCGAATTCCTTAAAAATATTATTATTTTAACCAGTTCCGAAATTTGAAACGCTCAGATTAGGTGATATTAATGGGCTATTAACATCCTTAAGCCGGACAAGCTGCAAAGGCGAGCGAAAATTTAACTAGTGCCCATCCAGAAATGGCCTTTTTGCCCAATCTCATCGTTATGCGAAAAAAATAATCCTCGGAATATCAAACATATGTCTCCGGTTATTTTTTTCGCTTGCCTTGATCTTGAACAAAAACCTTCATTTCTGGACGGACACTAACTATAAAAATTGCGAAATTGACGCTTTCCGTTGCAAGTAGCTGGAATGTGCGTGCTGTTTCGGTTCAAAATTGAGCAACAAATGACGTTAACCCAAGGGGAACTTGAATTTATAAATTAACGTTTACTTATTACAAGATAATCAATCAGAAGGCAATGATTTATACTCGATTTATTACATGACCCGCAATCCCGAGTACATTTCTCCATACCTTGCTTCAGGATACGCTTCAATCCGATATTTACGAATGGACGAAAGGGCCAAATAGCTTAATCCCGGTTAATTTTTAACAATAAGATGCAATTTCGGCAAACTGTGGAATATCAAAGATAAGCGATCGGATACTCTCCAACGAATTCCGATCCCCGCCTTAAGATCTCATGTGGGTACTTTTTCTCCAGATTTTTTGTTTCGGTTAAGAGATGTTTTTTTTAGAATACGGCACTGCAACCTACCCTGTATCGTCTTCCCTCATCCGGGTAGCCGTTTACCGTGGAGTATGCTTTGTCTGTGAGGTTTTCGATCCTGAAGAAAACTTCTTTGTTTGGCCTATTTCCGAAATGGTAAGCTAATTGTGCGGTTACATCGGTGAAATCACCAAGGGGGGCAGGGGAGCTGCCTTTTGGCAGAAAACGTTCGTTTTCGTAGGATGAAACATGCGTTGAAAACAATGCCATTTCGATATCATGGAAAAAATAAGAAGCACCGCCGCCAAAAATAAATTCAGGGACTTCTTTGTCCCGGATCCATGATCCGTTTTCCTTTCGTCTTGTCTTCATTGCAGTTACATTAAAGAAGAACTGGAGGCCGTTTTCAAGACGCTGTGATTGGATGTCCAGTTCTACCCCGACATTCTCAAGATCGGCATTCTCATACAAGGCATAGTCCTCTCCATTGACGATGACGATTTGACTGGTTAATACGGCTGCATTGTCTTGCTTAACGTAAAATCCCGTAAGGGCGATTTCACCGAAGCGCTGATTTTTTTTTCGAATGCCAAGGTCAACCTTGGTCCGTGTTTCGGTTCCGGGAATTTGCAGATGAATGTCAATCATGCCGGGAGATGCGGCTATCCGGCCCCACGTAAAATTTCCCAAAACGGCAAAGTCGCCTGTTAATTCATAAGACAAGCCAACGGTTACGGTATGCAGCGGGTCCTCCCACTCATTTTCCACCAGGACTGATTTTAACTCACCGGCACTGCCTTCTACATTGAAACCACCAAATTGTTCAAAGTAAGTTCGGCTACCCCTGTAGCCCGCATTTACACCCAGTTTGCCGAAATCGTGTTCATCCACAACAACCCCGGAGTAAGTCCATAACTCGCCGGGACGGCCCACATAGAAGCGTTTGCCTGTGGGGGATTTCCAGAAGTTAAACATCCCGCCGAAACGCAATACATTATGATCGGAGAGATTGAGGCTTTGAATGGCGTTAATACCGTACTCGTGATCTTTTTCCCACCAGTCTTCCGAACCGGTTCGATGGCCTTTAAATTTTCGTTTTGCATAATTTAATGTTATGTCGGTAGATGCAGATGAACCGGAAGCATAATTCATCTTGCCCACAAAGATGTATGTCGTCATGGGATCAAAGCTGTCTCGCCGTGTTTGTAAGGTTTTAGTTGCGGGGGGTTCGGCAAGTCTTAATTCTCGTTCACCGAAAATAACAAAGGAATTTAGCGTCAAGGAAAGGTTCTTAGTGGCTTTGTATGAGAGTCGACCGTAAATGTTGGACATGTTCTCCTTTGAATTGCGAAAGTGACCATCCGTATAATGATGACCAAGACCTATGGCGTATGCGCAATTGTTTTTTGTATTACCGTGACTCAGCTGTATTCTGGAGGTGTTGTTGCTGCCGTAAATCGTATCGATCCGGGTTTCTTTCGATTTGTAATCCCGGGGAATGATGTTAATCATGCCGGTCATGCCGCCGGGTCCGAGCAACATGGCGCTGCTGGAACGGACGACTTCAATTCTATCGACATTTGCCGCACTTAAAAAGTAGTTTGTCTCGTAGAATTCGCGAAACCACGCGCCATCAATAGTGTATCCCGGGTAAGGGTATCGCTGGCCACGGACGGAAAAAAACGTTTTGATCTTTCGACCGCGTGTTTCCGTCCATGCGCCGGGTATATATTTCAAGGCGTCTACGACAGAATACGCCCTCATTTGTTGGATTTCTTTTTGGCCGATAACACTTGTCGCCGTTTCAAGGCCAAGGGATTCGGTATTAGGCCTGGCAATCAGGTCTCGCGGCAAAATGGTGGTGTAATTGGACTCCCTTTTGCCGATAACGATAATATCCGGCATTTCTCCGGTTTTTGCATCCGAATCTATGGGTTCCTGTTCGGCAGCAACCGGCAAGA
>JAUXEW010000163.1 GCA_030620375.1 Desulfobacteraceae bacterium
TGACATGCCGGTTGATATTTCAGATATCCTGCAAATTACCGAAAAACAAAACCAATGGCGTGGGAAAGAAACATTGAACATGATTGCCAGTGAAAATACGCAATCCCTTGCCGTCCGTCAAATCGAGTGTAATGATTTTATGGGACGTTATGCGGAAGGTCACCCGAATACACCAGGGTCCAAAAATCGATATTACGAGGGAACCGAGTATATTGATAAACTTGAAAGCATGGCTACGAAGGAGTTTATTGAATTAATGGGGTGCAAACAGGCGGATGTTCGTCCCATTAGTGGCAACCAGGCCAATACTGCTGTAGCACTGGGGATTCTTCGCGGTGGAGATGCCGTTATTGCAAATTCTATCGATTCCGGAGGTCATATCAGTCACAATCCGATTGGCATCTTTGGACGCCGGATTCAGGTCCGTGGCCAGGTATTGGACCTTGACAGGGAAAATCCCATTTCTCTTCATTTCTGGCCGACGACAGAAGACGGGTATCATATTGACGTCAACAAAAGCATTTCACTTATTGAAAAAACAAATCCTCGGCTCGTTATTTTAGGAAAGAGCCTTTTTTTGTTTCCTGAACCGGTTAAAGAGATTGCCGGGGCATGTCGTGCTAAAGACATTCCGGTTTTATATGATGCCGCCCATGTCCTGGGGTTGATTGCCGGGGGACAATTTCAAGACCCCATCAAAGAGGGGGCTCATTTTGTTTCAGCCAGCACCCATAAAACGTTTCCCGGCCCTCAGCGGGGTGTCATCTTCGGAAATTTAAAAACAGAACAGGAATTAAAGTGGTGGGAAAGTATCGACAGGGGTATTATGCCCGGATCTTCCAGTAATCACCATTTGCATACGATACCCGGATTGTTGGTGGCGATCCGTGAAATGAAAGCGTATGGTGCGCCTTATGCCACTCAAATTGTCTTAAATGCCAAAGCCCTGGGCCGGGCGCTATCAGATGAAGGGATTTCTGTCGAAGCCAAAGAATTCGGGTTTACCGAAACCCATCAAATCGCGCTGAAAGTTTCTATATACGGGCCTGCAAAACAGGTTGCGCAACAACTGGCGGAAAATAATATTATTCTCAATTACAACCTGCTTCCGGGTGATCAGGATGCAAAAAATCCTTCAGGATTACGCATCGGCGTGCAGGAACTGACACGACTGGGTATGAAAGAGACGGAAATGGGAGAAATCGCCGTGTTGATGAAGGAGGTGTTGGCAAAAAAACCGGTAAAAGACAGGGTTGTAAAACTGCGTAGTCGATTTACTGATATTCACTATGCTTAGACGCCATTTCAAAACCTCCCCGCCTGTTTAACTGTTTCATTTGGGCACTAGATAAGGAAATGGAAATGATCATTTCGGTGTTAACGATTACGGCCGCTATTTCCGCATTTTTTTGTATTCGATCAAGATATATCGAATCCCCCGTTCAATTATATATTTTTAAGCCGCTCACAACGATACTGATATTTTTTATCGCTCTCACCGCCGGCTGGACTTTCAGATCCGCTTATATGTATTTTATCCTTGCCGGAATTATATTGTCATTGGCAGGTGATATTTTTTTAATGTTACCGTCAGACCAATTCATTTCCGGGCTGCTTAGCTTTTTGATGGCGCACCTTTTGTTTATAGCGGCGTTTGTTATATCGAGTGGTATCGGTATCACCTGGTGGTTAATTCTGATGCTGGGTATTTTGAGTGCATTAATTTTATTTATTTTATTGCCATATGCCGGAAAAATGAAAGTTCCGGTGCTTTTATACATGTTCGTTATTATCATTATGGCGTGGCAAGCGTGGGAAAGATGGCTTAGTCTTCAACAGACAGGGGCTCTGCTGGCGGGGATCGGTTCATCCCTGTTTTTGCTAAGTGATTTTACGTTAGCCATAAACAGATTTAGAAAAAATTTTGTGAGTGCCGATTTAATCGTTTTAAGCACATACTATTTATCACTCTGGTTCATTTCGTTATCGGTTCTATATACATTTGTACACTAACCCTAAAGGACAACTTTATTGACCTGATCTAGATCAATAAGGCCGTTTAATATTTTTTGAATTCCATCCATTTTCAATGTCCGCATGCCGTCTTCAATGGCAATATCTCTTAACCTCTCTAAAGGCGTATTTTGCTTTATCGCCACTTTTATGGCTTCGGTTCCATCAAGTAATTCATGAAGGGCCAACCTTCCTCTATAACCACTTTGAGCACATTTAGGACATCCGACTCTGTTCATCAAGTAAAACTCATCCGAATATTTTTCCAGCCCGTCATTAACAAAATACTCACGGCCGTAAATCTGAACCAGTTTTTCATGTGCATCTTTATCTGCCAGAAGCGGTTTTTTACAATAATTGCAAAGCATTCGAACAAGGCGCTGGGCAAGGATGCCGAGCATGGCGTCTGCGAAATTGAAAGGGTTCATACCCATTTCGACGAGCCGAACCACCGATTCCGGGGCACTGTTAGTGTGAAGCGTACTGAATACCAAATGGCCGGTGAGCGAAGCTTCAATTGCTGTTTTTGCCGTTTCCGCATCTCTCATTTCACCTATCATAATGACATCAGGATCAGCCCGTAAAAACGAACGGAGTGCTTCCTGGAATGAATATTTGATCTTTGGGTTGACCTGGACTTGTCTTAACCCATCCTGGGTGATTTCGACAGGATCTTCCGCAGTCCATATTTTTCGATTCGGCTTGTTAATGTGACTTAAGGCGGAATGAAGGCTAGTGGTTTTACCTGAACCGGTGGGGCCAACGCACAGAATCATTCCATAAGGTTTTGCAATAATGTTCTTAAATCTTTCTAAGTTCGGTTCTGAAAATTTCATCTCCTTAAGGGACAGGGGCCTGGAAGACGACAAGATTCTTAATACGGCATCTTCCTGGTCGCCGACTGTGGGAGTGATTTCCACCCGGTACTCGATTTTTTTTTTATCTACCCGCAAAAGAATTTTACCGCTTTGAGGTTTTCGGCGTTCAGCAATATCCAGGTTTGACATGATTTTAACCCTGGAAAGAATTGCCCGCTTGAAGGTTGCGGGAATTTGATGTTCTATGTGACACTCACCTTCGATCCGATACCTGACCCGAATGGGTCCTTTTCCGCTTTTAGGCTCCAGATGAATATCAGAAGCCCCCTTATGATAAGCATCAAGGAGTATACCATTGACGAACTTAATCACCTGAGAGTCTGTTTCCTTTATACTGGAATCATCAACCTCCTCCTCAACTTCGATTTCATCTTCAACCATTCCATCAATGAGAAGATCCATGGAATCTTCAGCGTGAGAATAGTACTTCTCGATTGCCGCGGAAATCTGATTAGAGGTGGCCGACACCAACTCGATATTACAGTTCGTATTAAACTGTAAGGTATCAGCAATTGTATGATCAGTCGGATCCGAAGTAGCCACAACGATATGTTTGCCGTCAGCCTCAAGCGGTATGACCTTCAGCTGACCTACTAAATCGCTGGATAATGCATTCAGGGCTGTTTGGCTTGGGGTTATGTCTTTGAGGTCTACAAGGCGCATCTGAAATTTGGCGGAGAGTGCGAGGAGCAGTTGATCTTCTGTGATAAGTCCTTTTTCTATCAACAGGTTCCCGATTCTTTTCTTTTTCCGCTTGTCTTGGTTTGACAATGCCGCTTCAATCTGATTTTGAGTCACCAATCCTTCAGAAACCAGTAGATCACCCACTCTGACTTTTTTACCCAAATTGGGGGTTTTCATCGTATTCCGGATGACCATATCCACCTCGCTTTTAGACAAACAGTTATTATCAGCGTTATCACCCTTGACCCCTTATCGGTGTTATGACAAGAGTGACCCTTCGATTTAAGGCATGCTCCGAGGATATCGGTTGAGATTCGCCATAACCGATTGTTGAAATTCTTCTTGGATCCACCCCCTGTTGCGTCAAGGCATTCTTTACCGCATTGGCTCGTTTTTCCGATAGCTTTTGGTTGTAGTCTTCAGAGCCGATAGTATCGGTATGCCCTTCTATTTGTATCAGAGTTTGGGGATATTTGTTTAAGACCGTGGCGACTCTCCCGGTCTCTGCTAAGCCACCCGGTTTTAGTGTGTAAGAATCAAAATCAAACATGGCCTCGGATTTAAATGTGGCAATCAGGATGTCTTGTTCTCTTCTAATACTGGCCGCCTCGGATGCCGCCAGGGCATCTCTTAGTTCCTGTTCCTGCCGATCCATATATGCCCCGATCTGATTTCCGGCAATCCCGCCAAGAAGCGCCCCTATCCCGGCGCCAATCAGGGTGCCCTTTGTATCCTTGCCAATGGCCTGGCCAAGAATAGCGCCGATACCGGCACCAACCGCCGTTCCCGTTGCCGTACCCCGCTGCTGCTGAGTTTGCCCCGCACATGAAAACAACGTGAATATTAAAATCGAACATAGAAAAATCCCTATAATGTTTTTCATTTTTAATCTCCTTTGGTTGAAAATCGCTCAATTTAGTTAGACTAAATTTATCAGGTCACGGATTTCTCGAATCACATAATCCGGTGGTGGTGCCACTTCCGGAGGATCACGATCTTCACTGGGCCAGATCAGTACCGAATTCATTCCGACCTGATTTGCACCTGTGATATCCTGTAAGGGCGTATCACCGACGAACAGTACTTCTTCCGCCCGGCACGCCGCCCGTCGAAGGGCGTGGTTAAAAATGCCGGGGTCGGGTTTGCAGGAACGCGTTTCTTCACTTGAAAGAATCGAATCAAAATAGGATTCGATATTTGAAATTTCGAGTAAATACGCCAGCTGGTCTTCATCAATATTGCTTACCATTCCCACGTGTAAGTTTTTGTCCCGGAGAGATTTTAAAGTTTCTATTACGTCATCTCTCAACTTGAAATCCCGTTTATGCAGGGACCACTGCCGCTCACGGTACCAATCAAAATAATCCGGATTGGCCTCTGCGCCCAAGTCCTGCAACATTTCGAGCATGGCATCTTTGAAAAGGTCACGATGCAGATAAAACCGCCGGGGAAGATATTCTGAAAATACCTTGCCAAGGGCTTCTCGATAAGTCTTATGGACGACACTGGACTCGGCATCTATTTTAGCCAGATGCATGAGTTCGGCGAGGCATTCCCGCTCCCCATTTTCTAAAACCGCATAATCGAAAAGGGTTCCCCCAAAATCAAAAAGTACCGCTTTTATCGATGGCATTCACAATCTCCTTTTAACTATTTTCGACATTCGGCATCAGCATCCATTTGACGAGCCATATTTTATTTAAACATAAAAAGCCGGGCCCTCTGGGCCAGGATTCTTTACTTCAGGCCTCTTCTCTATATACATGATGCCGATGTGTTACCAATACTCCTTAACGCCTTTAAAACTTTTCCGATGAATGAAACAGCATCCGTATTTAATGATAGCTGCTTTATGGGCCTTGGTGGGGTATCCTTTATGACTCCCGAACCCATAAAAGGGGTAATCCTGATGGTACCTTTCCATCAGACGGTCACGCGTGACCTTTGCCACAATAGATGCACAACCTATTGAAATACTTAACGAATCACCTTTTGGTATCGGCTCTTGAGGCAAATCGGAGGGTATCCCGAAAGGGCCGTCAATAAGAAGGTAGTCCGGCTGTGGAAACAGATTGTCCACGGACATGGCCATTGAGAGAAGCGCCGCATTAAGGATATTGACCCGATCAATTTCCGCGGGGTCAACGATCCCGATGCCTATGGAAACAGCGTTCTCGTAAATTTTTTCATAAAGATAGTTTCGTTTTTTTGGCGTAAGCTTCTTTGAGTCCGCTATCTCGGAAACCGAAAAAGAATTCGGCAGAATAACCGCTGCAGCCACGACAGGACCGGCCAAGGGCCCCCGCCCGGCCTCATCTATTCCCGCAATTTCTAAATAGCCTTTCTCGAAAGCCGATTTTTCAAATGCCCACTGGTCTTTTTCCACGGCATTACGAAGTAAATTTTTTGTCCTAAATGTGACGTTATTTTTAAGTGAGCCCTAAGTTAATCGACGCTCTTTGATTCGAGCCGCTTTGCCCCTTAGCTTACGCAGATAGTAAATCTTGGCCCGCTTCACACGGCCTCTTGAAACCACTTCTATCTTATCAATAATGGGTGAATGCAGCAGAAATAACCGTTCAACACCCACGCCATATGAAACTTTCCGAACCGTAAACGTTGAATTGGCGTTGTTCTTCCGTTTACTAATCACAATGCCATGAAAAATCTGAATGCGCTCTTTGTCACCTTCTCTAATTTTTACATGAACCTTTACCGTGTCACCCGATTCAAAATTCGGATGATCAAGGCGCATCACTTCTTTTCCCAATTCCTTTATCGTATCCATAACGCTTAGTCTCCTATTCGTATCTCATCAGATGACCGTAAAAGATCAACTGATTTTTTTAAAAAGTAGTTTGCTCCTTACAAGGATTATACCGTTGTTATTTTTTTATAAA
>JAUXEW010000131.1 GCA_030620375.1 Desulfobacteraceae bacterium
CCTGATTCAGATCCGTTAAGAACCACTTTTCTTAATGAACTGGCTGATCTGGGTTATCCCCGTCAGTTAAGGAACGTTGCGATTTCAAATGGCAGTGGAAATAGCGTGGGGCTCCCCTTTGGGCCGGGCGATCAGTTAATCGATTTTTCCTCTCCCATCCCTTTTGGCAGCGCATTAGGGTATGCTTATGCCCTTCCGGATACGTCTCCATCCACACTAATTTTTCATGGAGAGATCAAATTCATATCTTTATGTGAAGATGAAATAGAGGTAGTATATGATACGTTGCCTTATGACACCGCTCCGGGAGGAATGCGAAATACCACTCAGCAGCTTGCCGAATTTTCGGGAGAGATCACAACGGATCATCCTAATCATTGTTTTATACCAACGGTCAGCGCCCTGGACATCGACACACCCGATCTGTTTTATGACATCGCTGATGATCCCGATATCCTGAATAAAACGCCGTTTGATGCTGTTTATTTTCCATCTGTAAATGAAGATCATGTGGCCATAACCCCCGCCAACTCAGTGTGGTTTTTACAAGAAATTATGTTCGCCGATTTTGAAAATTACCTGTCGAATATTATAATCGGGTTAAAAATATTAACCGGGATGAACGATTTGGACTATGACTTGTCACGCATTGATATGAACGGCGATAATAAGATAGAGATGCGTGATATTATTTATCAATTGCAGCTTATTTCAGAGACAAGGCAATAAAATATTGGATCGTCAGGCCGAAGAAAAGAATTTACTGTCCCGCCTGCTGAGCAACAGAGAAGACTCTATTATGGTTGTATTGGGTGTTGTGGTAGGGCTTGCCGGGGGGATCGGCGCTGTTGGGTTTCGTTATCTTATCAATTTGTTTCAACGTATGGCGTACGGCGCTGACGGCAATTTGCTTGATGTGGTGCTCAATGTCGCCTGGTATTACCGGCTATGGATTCCGGCCGCTGGAGGCCTTCTGGTCGGATTTATCGTATTTTTCTGGGCCAGGGAGGCCAAGGGGCATGGCGTTCCGGAAGTAATGGAGGCCATTGCGGTAAAAAGGGGAATTATCAGGATGCGGGTAGTGATCGCCAAAACCCTGGCGTCGGCCGTCTGCATCGGAAGCGGCGGTTCGGTTGGAAGGGAGGGGCCTATCGTGCAGATCGGCTCGGCCATAGGGTCGACAACCGGACAACTGCTGAAGGTATCGGCGTCGAGGATGCGTACCCTTGTCGGTTGCGGGGCGGCCGCGGGTATTGCGGCTACTTTTAATGCGCCGATAGCCGGAGCCATGTTTGCGCTTGAGATTGTGCTCGGTGATTTCGGTCTTGCCACCTTCAGCCCCATTGTTATATCTGCGGTAACGGCCACGGTGGTTTCCCGTTATTTTCTCGGCGACTTCCCGGCATTTATTGTACCCGCTTATGAACTGGTCAGTGCCTGGGAATTTCCATTTTATGTGGTTATGGGGCTTTTGTGTGCTCTGGTTGCGGTTTCTTTTATTAAGATGCTGTATCTGACTGAGGATTTTTTTAACGGATTAAAATTTCCGGGATATCTAAAATCCGCGTCAGGAGGCATTCTTTTGGGAATTGCAGGCGTATATGTCCCGCAGATACTGGGTGTCGGGTACGGCGCCATCGATCTGGCCCTGCTGCAAGAATATTCATGGGGGCTGATGCTGGTTCTGCTGGTATTGAAAATTCTGGCAACATCAGTTACCATCGGGTCAGGTGGGTCGGGTGGCATATTCGCCCCTTCGCTTTTTATGGGGGCTATGGCCGGCGGTGTTTTCGGAGCCCTGGTTCATCATTTTTTCCCGGAGATAACCGCGGCTCCCGGAGCATACAGTATCGTCGGGATGGGAGCGGTGGTGAGCGCCACAACTCAAGCCCCGATTACCGGTATATTAATGCTCTTTGAGATGACCGGCGGTTATAAAATTATCCTGCCGCTGATGATTACGTGCATCATCAGTTCATTGGTAGGGAAATGGCTGTTTAAGGAATCGATTTATACCGTAAAACTGATTAAAAGAGGAATTGATATAAAAGCGGGAAAGGAAGTAAATGTGCTGAAATCCATCCCGGTCAGGGATGTCATGAATCCGGATGTTGAGTACGTTCATGAAGGGCTGAGCCTGAGGCAGTTGTCTGAAAAAATATCAAAAAGCAAATACAACAGTTTTCCGGTATTAAATGAAACAAAGCAGCTTATCGGAATACTGTCATATAACGATTATTCCAAAGCGATGTTTGAGGAAGATTTGATGAATCTGGTGGTGGCGACAGACCTTGCGACCATGGATGTGGTTACCGTAAGGATGGACGACAGTCTGTATGATGCATTGGAACTGATTGCCCCCAAAGATTTTTCGATTATCCCGGTGGTTTCTTCTGACTCACCGTCTAACTTGGTGGGTGTCATAAGCCGCCGTGATATAATAGGCGCGTATGAAAAGGCAGTGATTAAGAAATCGATTCTCAATACAGGGGAGTAAACCAGCATCCGCCGGAACGACCCGGGAAATTAAATTTGGTTAATGTCAGCGTAACCATGCAAAATCATGGGATACACCAACAAAATAGGAGGTATCTGTTATGACGGAACTTCTAGAGCAAGAAAAATTGGTTGATCAGCATGTCAAGGAAAATAATATTGAAGCTGCGGTAAAGTTATTATTTGATCTTATTGTAATTTATGCTGAGAAAAAAGACTTCATTAAAGCAGACGCGTTGAGGGACAGGCTTCTTGAAGTTGACCCAATGGCCCTAAACGAGATCATGAAGTCCGGTGACATAATTGAAGAAGGAAAAACCAAATCTATGGATCAGGCTCACTTAAGTGCTTGGTCGGGGCTATATAACACCCTCAGCAGTGAAGAGACGTACGCCCTTTATTATGCCATGAAAGAGCGTGTTTTTGAGCCCGGTGAGATCGTTTTTGAACAAGGGGATAAGCGTCCTAATCTCTATTTTATTGATCAGGGTGAATTAAAAATGACTTATAGCCGGGAGGGGCAGGAAACGTTAATAAAAAAAATAGGTGCCGGTGATTTTGCAGGAGACGATACATTTTTTTCCACCACGGTGTCTAACTCCGTCTCATTGATAACAGAATCTCAAGTAACATTAAGGTTTTTAGAAAAAAATATCTTAAGAAAGTGGAATGACAGCGTCCCGGAGTTGGATAGAAAGTTAAATAATTATTGTATGACGTCAGGAACAATTCATGACGTTATGAAAGATATGAATCTTAATCGTAGAACTCATGAGCGGATCAAGATATCAGGAATCGGGACATTCCAATTGCTGAATAAATCAGGAGAGGCAATGGGCAATCCGTTCAAGGGAACCCTGTCTAACATTTCTGTAGGCGGGATATGCTTTCTTATCAGAATTTTAAAAATAGAAACGGCTCGCCTTTTGTTGAACCGGAAATTGAGCATAAAATTTGCAGCTCCTATCAGGAAGGACCACCAGACAGAGATTGATCAGGTTGGAACCATTGTCGGTGTTCGTGGAGATGCGTTTGGTGAATATTCAATGCATGTTAAATTTGACCAACTGTTGAGTGAAGAATTGCTTCAAATGGTTAAGAGGAGCGCCCTGCATCTAAAGGCGTAATGGTTCACTGGAGTCAGCACTTTTTCCGAATAGACCCCGGAATAAAACAAGGAGGTAAAAACATGGGTAACATTGAAAAGACATACCGTGATCTTCAGCAACACCTTGATAAGGAGACGCTAGGTTTTCCGGCAACGGAATCCGGTTCCGATATTCGAATTTTAAAGCAACTCTTTCCACCGGACCAGGCAAAAGCCGCTTTGTACCTGACGTATAAACCCGAGACCATTGAGGATATATTTGTTCGGGCAAAAAACAGTGGGTTGTCCATTGGAGAATTGGAACGCCTGCTGGATGAATGCGCCAGAGGAGGGGTTATTGTCTATCGGAAAACCGATGGCGTAAAATATTATGGAACCCTTCACTTTTTAATCGGTATGGCTGAAGGGGGAATGCACGGTGAACCTTCGCCTGAATTTTTAAAGGCTCTGGAGGAGTATGTCAATGACGGCCTGTTTTTCGGGGCGTTTTTAAACACCAAGGTGTCCCAGATGCGGACCATTCCCATCGAACAAAGCATTACCACCAAACATCAAATCGGTTCTTATGATGCGTTAAAGGAAGTCGTAAATGCCTCTGAAGGGCCTTTTGCCGTTATCCCCTGTGTGTGCCGGGAAGGCTCAAAGAGGGCCGACACCCCCTGTGTTAAAACCTCCCGGTTGGAAACCTGCATGATTTTTCATGATGCGGCCCGGTCGGCCATCGAATTCGGGAAAGCACGCGAGTTAACCCGGGATGAGGCGCTTGATATATTGAGAAAAAATGAAGAAGACGGGCTGGTGCTTCAGCCGTCCAATACAAAGGAGATAGAATATATCTGCTCCTGCTGCGGGTGCTGCTGCGGTATTTTACAGTTTCACAAGATGCTGCCGGATCCGGTTGATCACTGGACAACCAACTTTTTTGCCCGGGTGGATCCGGAGGCCTGTACGGCTTGCGGGGTCTGCGAGGATACGTGCCAGGTGGACGCCGTGAAAGTGAATGAGGATCAAGATATGGCGATGGTGGATTTGAAGCGCTGTCTCGGCTGCGGCAACTGTGTTCCGAGCTGCCCGGAAGAGGCGATCGTTCTTGAAAAGAAAGAATCGGAATTCGTTCCACCGGAAACCTCAGACGATCTCAATGAAATAATCATGACCAATAAGTAAAAAGCCGGGTCCTTTGGACCCGGATTTTTACTTGTACTTCTCCAAAATAACCCGTTTCATCAGTTTCCCGGCCGGTGTCCGTGGGAATTCTTCCATGAAATCAATGGTTTTCGGGCATTTAATATGGGATATGCGGCCTCTGCAATACTCTATCAATTCTTTTTCCAGTTTCGGGCCCGCTTCCGCCATATTGAGCGGTTGAACAACCGCCTTAATTTCCTCACCAAACTCCTCGTTTGGAACCCCGATTACTGCAACATCCACCACCTTGTCGTGCATGATCAGGACATTTTCTGTTTCCTGGGGGTAAATGTTGACGCCGCCTGATATAATCATGAAGGATTTCCGGTCCGTTAAATACAAATAGCCCTCTTTATCCAGATATCCGATATCCCCGATGTTGGTCCACCCCTTTTCGTTTCGGCAGGCGGCTGTTTTCTCCGGTTCCTTGTGGTAAGAGAACGGTCTTCCGGATTCCATGTAGATAATCCCGGGCTCATGTGGTGGCAGTTCGTTTCCGTCATCGTCGAGAATATGAAGCCTGGCAGTGACGCCCTTGCCGACGGATCCTTTATGGTTAAGCCACTCTTGCGAAGAGATAATCGTTACGATGGACGTTTCGGTGCCTCCCCAGAATTCCGATAGAATAGGACCCCACCATTCTATCATTTCTTCCTTGGCCTGTATCGGGCATGGCGCCGCCGCATGAATTACCAGTTGCATACTGGTAATGTCGTATTTGGATCTTATTTCCCCGGGCAGCTTTAACATCCGGATAAACATCGTCGGCACCCATTGAGAATGGGTTACCTTGTGCTGCTCAATTAGCGACAGGGCTTTTTCAGCATCGAACTTTTCCATCAAAACAACCGTCCCCCCTGACTGTAAAACACTCACTGCAAAAACGGCCGGTGCCGAGTGGTACAAGGGTTGCGTTGATAGGTAGACCGACTCTTCATTTATCCGGAAAAGGGCGAACGCGCCTTCCATCGACGGATCCAAGGTTCCAACGGGAATATCCGCTATTTCCCAACGGATTCCCTTTGGACGCCCGGTTGTCCCCGAAGAGTAAAGCATGAATGTTCCGGATATACTGTATTCGATGGGAACCCCTTCATATCGGGAAACTGTTTCTTCAAACGATTCGTATCCGTCTATGGTCGCTCCCAGCATCAAACGATGGATTACATTCGGAGTACTATCTGAAATTTGTTTGGCCAGTTCAGCAAACTTTTCTGATGTGATCAACAGCTTAGACTCGCTGTTGTTGATCACATATTCCATTTCTTCCTGCTTTAAATGCGTACTGATAGTGGTAATCAGCAAACCGGCATCCATTGCAGCATCAATAATTTCAATGTAGGCTTCGCAGTTTTCCAGAAGAATGGCTATATGGTCCTTCTCCCAGAGCCCGATATCTCGGAAATATTGGGCTATCCGGTTGACCTTTCGGTCATATTGCCGCCAGGTGATGATTTGTCCGCTATCGGCCATGATAATAGCCGAGTCGCTGGACTTTGTTTCTGCGTAACGCGTATGATGTTTCATCGTCTTATATCGTTCTTTAATTTTTTTTGAACCCGTACTTTTCCCGCATGACTTCAGATATTTCCCTGGTCATATTAAAAACAAGTTCGGTCTGATCAGGCGTCAGCATAACCGCATCGCAACAGGGGAGAACCCAGGATGCGGAAGCCAATAATTTTTCGTCAATCCCCTTTTTTACAAAAAAGTCTATAGCTTTTTCTATTCGCTCGACAAGGCTGGGAACACTTACCTGCGTTAATGTTTCTTCCACTACCGGCACTATGCCCCAGCCGATCATGCCGCCTCTTTCAATAAAATCCTTAAATTCTTTGGCGTAAAGGACGACTTTATCGGCATGCTGATATGCGTCGAAGTTGATGACATCAATCTTCGTGTCAGTAAGCAATGACCAGTCGATATTCGCACAGCAATGAATCCAGGTAAGGCAGGTCAAGCTTGAAAACCCTTCGTTTATGGCGCTTATGATTTCTTCCCGGTTCCCTGTTCCTCCCGCTGATGTAAAATTAACCAGGGTTGTTTCCGGCAGGTCTGCGACAACTTCGACATCTTCAATTTCTTCCTTGATTTTTCTTTCAAGCCACCGGGTCTTCATGTTCATCCCCTTTATCAGTATATCCCTTAACGTTTCATGGTGGATTGACGGCGTGCCATCGGGCTGTTTCAGCATGTCGCCCAAAAGGAGGGGCCCAATCGTATGAAAAACAACCCACTTCATCTCAGGGGGTCTGCGGTTTTTCAACCGTTCGATCATGGCATAAAAAAAAGGGGCGACTTCAGGCGTAGTCGCAAAATAGTCTATGTCGCCAGATTCAAACCGATCATAAAATTCAAGGATTTCGTTTTCCCGCTCCGTCGATGGATCCAGAAGAATTTCCCGTTTTTCCCGATTGATCACAACACACGGTATCCCTTCAAGAACCCATCGAATGCCGCGGGTCATCACCGGCAGGCAAGGGGCTTCAGGAAAATTCTCAATAATGACGTCCAGCGCTCTTTCCGTGTCCCGATAGGGGACGGAACTCATCATGGTCGCTGCAAAATTCGGTTTTTGGATCTTTTCCGCCATGGTTTATTTCCTCCACCTGGGGTTGTTTAATTTGCTAATCGCTCAAAAGGGACCGAAAATTGGATTAGTTATTGGAATCTATCATATTTGAACAAGCAATGCGAGCACATTCCCCGTCGCTTGCTGCGGGGAGGCTTCAATTTTATTTAAACATAAAAAGCCGGGCCCTCCGGACCCGATTTTTTACGAATGATCGTTTCTTTGAACAATTCTCTATGAACATATCCTATTCAGCTTATGAGTCAAATGCATAAGCATTACAACAAAAAAGGCGGAGTAAAACTCCGCCTTTTTTGTTGCTCAGTAATAGACAATTACTTTTTGAGATTTAGTTTAGCAATTGCCGCTTATATAATCAATTAAAAATGGTTGATATAAAACAATTCGGCCAGTTGTCATTAGAATCGCTCTGTGGAACGACGGGATCAGCCCCGCCCTGGGCCGCGCTGAAATGGATGATCCGGATCTCAATGGTCTTGGGATCCGTATCATTGTGGTTTACGCGGCTTCCCGGAACCATCCATCCCTCGCCACCGGGTTGTACATCACCGGCCGCATTGCAAGCCAGGACCCATCCCACAGCAGGATTATAGTAGTAAACATCCAGCGTGGATACATCATCGACATCCGGACAG
>JAUXEW010000278.1 GCA_030620375.1 Desulfobacteraceae bacterium
GAGAGAGCCAATGGATATTCGTCTTGATAGAATTAGAAATGTAATATATATAAATATTAACCTAAACCCTGCAAACGTCAAGTTTGCCGGATATGCAAGGTGTCGATAACGCGGCAAGCGGTTGTTTGAGAATTGCCGGTCGGCAGTATGGTAAGGAATTGTATTTAAGGTCTATTTTTTTCGAAAATGGTTAATGTAGGTTTTAGGTTTCGGTTTAATTATGCACAACGCTGCCAAACCATTATCCAGAGAGGTCCTGATACACAACGAACTTGGCCTTCACGCGCGGCCGGCAGCGCAGATTGCGAAACTCGCAAAAAATGCAACCGCAAAGGTTTGGCTGGTAAAGGATAATGAAGCCGTGGACGCCTCCAGTATAATTGATATTTTAACAATTGTCGGTATAGCAGGTTCAACGGTGACGGTAAAAATCGAGGACCGGTCAGATGTGGACATATTAAATTCGATTGTGAAATTGGTGGAAAAGGGATTTGAGGAATAGGCGAACAATGTCTAAAATTGATCATCTCAAAGAGATAAAAATCAGCGGGGTTGGTGCATCACCTGGTATCTGTATCGGGAAGGCATACCTGGTCGATCGGGAAGGTGTGGAGGTCGTTGAAAAATATTTTATTGATGAAAAGAAAATTGAAAGAGAAAAAAAACGGTTTAGAAATGCTGTAAGAAAAGCAAGGGACGAATTAAAAGCGATTATCGACAACACGCCGGAAGAAATTCGTCAACATTCCAATATCTTTGAAATTCACGTGGTTTTAATGAAAGACAAAATGCTCTATGGCAAAACGCTTGACACCATCGAAAAAGAGCATGTCAATGCCGAGTGGGCGTTAAAAACAGTTGTGTCTAATGTAAGATCGATATTTAGAAATATGGAGGATGACTACTTTAAAGAAAGGGCATCCGACATTGTTCATGTGACCGACCGTATTATGCGGAACCTGGTTGGTGCGGAAATGGTGAGCATTTCCGACATCGATAAGCGGGTCATCCTGGTGGCTCATGACCTGTCTCCAACAGATACGAGCCAGATACAACTGGAACGGATAAAAGGGTTTGTCACGGATCGAGGGGGTAGGGCATCCCATACCAGCATCATTGCCAGGGCCCTGGAAATTCCCGCTATACTGGGCCTGGGAAATGCAACCGATATTATCCATAATGACGAGGTGATCATCGTTGACGGAACCACCGGGGTCGTCATTATAAATCCCACGGAACAGAGCCTGATCGAGTATGAAGAGCGAAAAAACGCGTATGAAGAAAAAAAGGCCCTGATTGCGCGGACCGGGCGGATTCTGGCTGAAACTACAGACGGTATCCGAATGCAGGTGATGGGCAATATCGAGTTGCCCGAGGAGGTGGTATCGGTAATTGATTACGGCGGGAGCGGGATCGGTCTATATCGGACCGAGTTCCAATATTTAAGCCGTCCGTACTTCCCCTCAGAGTTGGAGTTGTTTGAAAAATACAAGGACGTTGTCGAGATCATGTCTCCCAAATCGGTTACTATCCGTACGTTGGATATTAACGGGGATAAAGCGGTGGACTATACGGCAGGATCTGAGGAAGACAATCCGGCCCTCGGCCTTCGTGCCATTCGATATTGCTTAAGAAATCCGGAGATTTTCAAAACCCAGCTCAGGGCCATATTGCGCGCGACCGCCTTTGGTAATGTTCGGATACTGTTTCCGTTAATATCCAATTTCGAAGAAATTATGGAGGCCAAAGCCATATTGAATGGGGTTGCCGAGTCTTTGGATAAAGAGGGAGTGCCTTTTAAAAAAGATGTTGAGATCGGCATTATGATAGAGGTTCCCTCGGCGGTCATCATGGCGGATATCATGGCCGATGCCGTGGATTTTTTCAGCATCGGCACCAACGACCTGATTCAATATTCTCTGGCCATTGACAGGGGAAACCGGCAAACGGCGCATCTTTATCAACCGTTTAACCCGGCCATTATTCGTATGATTCGACATGTGTCCGATGTCAGTAAGGATAAAGGAATCGAAACTTATATGTGTGGTGAAATGGCGGGTGACCCCATTGCCATTCCTATACTGTTAGGCCTTGGGCTGAGTGAATTAAGCATGAATCCGCAGTCAATCCCGGTGGCAAAACAGATGATCAGACTACTCGATTCATCAGAAGCTAAATTGTTCATGAAAGAGGTGTTGAAGCAGACCACAGCCAAAGAGGTGATGGACCTGTTGCAGAACACTTATGGCAGTTTGATTTCTGATACTATTTATTCGGATCAGTAGGCTGCTGAAGCAAGGTGGAGAAGGAACCGTTTGGAGAAAAACCAGATTAAAATTATCTCTGAAAATCGTAAAGCCAGACATAACTATTTTATTGAAGATGAATATGAAGCCGGAATGTCCCTTGTAGGAACCGAGGTCAAGTCCCTCCGTTTGGGAAGGGCCAATCTGAAAGATTCGTATGCCAGAATTGAAAACGGTGAGGTATTCATATATCAGATGCATATCAGTGCCTATCCGTTTGCCTACTATGGAAATCATGATCCCTTGAGGCCCAGAAAACTGCTGCTTCACAGACATGAAATAAAAAAGCTCTATGCGAAGGTCAACGTAAAAGGGTTTTCCCTGATTCCGCTGCGGATTTACTTTAAAAACGGGAAAGTCAAGGTGTCCCTGGCACTTGTCAGAGGAAAGCGCAAGTATGACAAGCGGGAGGCCATTAAACGTCGGGATGAACAGCGGGATCTTGAACGAGAAAAAAAACAATACGGCTAAAATGGTATGTCGTATCGGTCTTAGACAAAATTCCCCGATTACGCCGTAAGTCAAGGAGCGGGGAACTTCATTTTCAGGCTGGGAACTGAATTTACGACAAACCGTGACGGCGCTGATCCGTATTAAAGGATTATGACGGGTTTGGATGAAGCCGCTTGACAAGTGGCCCTCTATGGCTTAAAATATTAACATACGTTTTTTGAAATAAGGTACGATAGTTTATTATCCTTGGGGGCGAAACGGATTCGACGGGGATAACGAAACTCAAGTTGCATGCCGAGCGCCTGTCGGCTCGTTAATCCGGGCAGGAGATTAAATATAATCGCAGATGATTATAACTACGCCGTAGCTGCTTAGGTCAGCTACCGTCCTTTCGGGAAGCTCCTGCGATCCTGAAAAGGGCGTCGACTAGCAGGACCGCCGGTTCTCATTGCCTATTGGAGAAACGGTTAAACTTAAATAGGATAGCCCTTCATGTATCCGGCCTGAAGGAGACTTGAAGGACGAAAATTAAATTTCAGGATATGTATGTAGACGCTTGTGTGGAATATTTTCGGACGCGGGTTCGACTCCCGCCGCCTCCACCAGTATAAGAAGCAATAACAACAAATTAAGCTACATTCAAACAGCTGGAAACAGCAGGAAAACGGATTTACACCTTCGGGCGTGAGTCCGTTTTTTTGTTGGCGTTATGTTACGGGACGTTCCTTGATATATTGACATGTCGAACAATTTATGTCGTAAGAGAGATATGCCACGCAGATCAAGAATA
>JAUXEW010000226.1 GCA_030620375.1 Desulfobacteraceae bacterium
GATATCGGCCGGCCTTTAAATGCCTGAAACTATCCGACAGAAGCTCAAGCTCCCGTTTTCTGCCTACATAAGGTGTGAGTCCGCGATCTACACTGATATCAAATTTCGTCCTTCCCGTACGGGGGGCAATCACCCGGTAGATTGTAATGGGCTTATGCTGGCCCTTAACCGTTTGGGATGTCAACCGTCTGAAAATAAAATATCCATCGCTGTTGCGGTAAGTATCCGGGCCAATAAGGATTTCACCCGGCATTGCCAAGCTCTTCAAACGAGCGGCTATATTAATTGTTTGACCGGCAAATCCGGCAAATCCTTTCTTCACATCCGTTTTTCCGGTAACCACCAGACCCGTATTGATACCGGTACGCAAGCTTAAAGCCGCCCTTCCCTTTTTTTCAAGTTCAAGGTTCATCGCGTCCATCACAGCGTGAATTTCCCTTGCCGCCCGAATTGCTCGCACCGGATCATCTTCGTGACCCTTAGGCACACCGAAAAACGTCAATATCTCAGCGCCGTGAACGCTCTCAATGAATCCCTCATATTTGGCTATAACCTCAGCAATTTCATTGAAAATTCGACTTGTGAGTTCTTTTACCTCTTCGGGATCCATACGCTCCATCATTTCGGAATACCCCGAGAGGGCCGAAAAAAGGACCGTGACATGTTTGCGCTCACTCACAATTTCCGATCCCGCCCTTTTCTTATTTACATCTTCCTGTATTCCTTGACCGCCATTAGCATGAGAAATGACGGCCGGTTGAGCCAGCAACTCACAGGACGGTTTCGATAATAGCTCATATATCGGAACAGGTTCTTCGCAGCCCTCAAACACAACAGGTTTCAGTTTCCGATAATTAAAGCCATCCAGGGTCCTTCTGAAAGTCTCATGGCCGACAAGGATCTGGTCGGGTCGGGCCCGCTCTGCGAGAAGGGCCGCAAGGTGTAGTGCATGTCCTGAAAAACCGTTCAGTGTCTTTATCAAGACAGTTTTACCGGTAACAACAAGCCCCGTATAAATGCCGGTATGCATGGTCAGGGCCTTGGGAGTTTCAGCGATTTCAGTCCCCAGGGCTTTGACTGTGGCGTGGATTTCCATCCCCGCCCGTACGGCCCTGACACAATCGTCCTCCTGCGTCTTTGGAACGCCGAACAGCACCATAACTTCATCACCGATTACCTGCTCAATGAATCCATGATATTTTGATACAATTAGAGACACGGCACCAAAAATAGTTTGGGTGATTTCTTTGACTTTTTCCGGATCCTGATGCTCGAACAATTTGCTGTATCCGGTTAAATCGGAGGAGAGAACAGTGATATTTCTTCTTTCCGCTTCCAATAACCATAGACCGTTATTTTTCGCATTCTTTCCGGATAAAACTTGTCCGCATTCTTCACAAAAATCAGCTGTTTTACGATTTGTGCGGTTACAATTTGGACATAACATTGTGGCTGTCTCCCGAAAAGACGGTTTTCATCACGAAACCACGAAATTTATCTTATCGTGTTTTCGAACTTTCGTACCTTAGTGATTAATTTCTTTTTTTTGGTTCCGGTTTTATCCGGGATTTGAAGAGAATATGTTGAACGCAGCAGCTTTGATTTTTTAAAATTAGTTTGAACCGCAGGGATTAAAATGAAACAGGCAGCTTCTTGTAAATTATAATTTTTTTTCTATCTATTGAGATATAACCTCCCAATAGAAGTTGTTTCATTATTCTGCTGACCATTTCTCTGGAGGACCCCACCCTATTTGAAATTTCCTGGTGGGTTAATTTTTCTTCAATGACCCACTTTGCGCCCTGTGGTTCGGCTAACTGCAAAAGGAGATTGGCAATACGCCTATACACATCCATAAATGCCAGGGATTCAATCTGCTCGGTGGATCGTCTCAGTTTTTTCAGCAATTCCTTTAATAATCTGAACACAATGTCAGGGTTTGAAAAAAGAATTTTCTTAAAATCATTTTTATACACAATTAAGACCTGAACCGGCTCTCTGGTCACGACTGTCGCGGATCTTGCCTCGCCATCTAAAAAAGATATTTCCCCGAAGTATTCACCCGGCCCAATGGTCGACAGCACGATTTCCTTACCGGTTTCGTCATTGATGATTGCTTTAACAGTGCCCTTGTATAAAAGATAGAGGGCGTCACTTTCGTCTCCTTTACTGAAAAGTATCGTATTTTTAGGGAAACTTCTTTTGACGGCGACATCTTTTAAATAGTTCATCCCATTGTCGTCAAGGGTGGCAAACAAGGGAATTTTCCTGAGCATAGCGCCAACTTCCATATTGAACCTATCCTATCGAAGAGTATGGGAACCCGACTAGGAGGACCTGGAACTGACTTCACCTTAGAGGGGCGATGTTGCCGTTAGACGGTGGATAGAGCAATGAATTGGTGGACACGAAGTGAAGCTTTAGCACTGTAATCGCTGCCGGCCCAGGAGCCTTCAGGATTGACCCGAAACAAAAGACCCGATTTTCGAAGCTATAATAAAATTATGTCTTTGCATATCGTATAATCCGTTTGAATGCAATCTGATTTTCTACCCCAACCCATTCAAGTGTATAGAGCGCCAAATTGAGGCAGAAACAATTCCTTCAATTCCCAAATTCCTCAATCCCTGAATTAGACCCATGTCCAATTTTCATGCAAGAGATATTTCCGGTTACCTGCCACTTGGTGAATATTTCACAAAAAAAGTGTGACCCAGATCATTGCCGGCAGAGGAAATTCATTATAAATTCAAAACCCAGAACCGGAAAAATCCCAAGATAGTTAGTACGTCTCGGAATTTCTACAATCTGCTGAGAATATAGAGGTTTTTTTGGGGAATTCCGAATTTGTCCCGAAAATGGAATAATTCCAACATTCCAATTGGGGCGAAGCCCCTAAGTTCTAATATAGATGTCGTTAATTGGTTGATTGGCAAAATGGTTGCAATTATGGCTTTATCCAAAAAAGGAGTAAATGTCATGAAAGAACCCCCAAGAACGCATACGCCATTGTCGGGGCAATACAATCAAAATGAGCCGATCCCTTCCCTTGAACACGAATTTTCAGGTGCGCCCAGCATCGCCGGATCCCAAAAAGATCTTATCAAGGAGGTTTTCCCGGCTCCGACAGCAATTAAGTCTGAACATCAGCCCCGGTTGAATCGTTTTCTGAACCACTTTGATGACTTTTCAAGTTGGCTGTTACATAAATTGCTGCCGAAGCACCTCACCCAAAGCCCTCCTCCCGACAGGCAGATTTATTATTGAAAGGATCATGGGTTTGTTAGCTGGGAAGGCCGCATGAAATACAAATTTCAACTTTTCGCTAAGGATAAGGGGTATCATGAAGATATCATCTGTAATAGTATGCTTTACTCTCTGGGCTTTGATTTTTATGGCAGCGTTGTTGATGGTAAAATAATCTTCATATTACTTTTGTGTACATATAACATAATTTAACTGAAAAAGTCGTTTAAGGTAACTGTATTGTCGATTAGTTGGGTAGAGAGCGGATTTTTTTTTACACCTTCTGTTGTAATCATTACCAAAAAAATACTCTTTCTTATTTTTGTTTTTTCTCGGAATATTCGAATCTTGTTCATTAGCTCGTCAGCTTTCTTCTTATCAATGCTTAATTTTCCCGTATAATATTTAATTTCACATACAGATATCACATTGTCATTACGATCAATAACTAAATCTATTTGAGCTCCTTTTTGAGAATGCTTATTTCTTTCCGGGATATATTTCCAGGGGCCTTCGGTTGTAATGACATTACTAATACCAATTGCTTTTTTTATAGCGGGTATGTGTTTAATACATATATTTTCAAACGCATATCCTGACCATGATTTCCATTTTCCGGAATTTTCCATTAATTCCCAATATTGTGAGTTTGGATCATTTAAAACGCTTTGTCCAACATTTTTAACCCATTTTAAATAAAAATAACTGTATTCATCGGAGAGGCGGTAATGACTGCCTTTCTTTCCCGGTTTATAGGGTGACAAGTTCATAACAAATCCGGCCTCCCTAAGGTTTTCAAGATATTTTGCGATATTCCCACCCATTGGAATACCTGTTTTTTTTGCAATTTCGGCAATGGTAAAACCCTCCCTTTTAGATGCTAGAGCCAAGACGATTTTTTCATACCTATCGGCATTGGAAAACAGGGATTTGAATAATTTGTTAAATTCACCGACCAATACTCCATCTTTAGAAAAGCACATTTTGTTAATATTTTGTGCCGCGGAAAGGCCATTGTCAATTGCGTTCAAATAAAACGGGATTCCCCCGGTCACCATATAAATATCTGTGATTTGCTTATTGTTCAATTTAATACCGTTATATCTAAGGTACCTTTTGGTCTCAGCCAGAGTAAAAGGAAGCAGACGAATTGTTTGCGTAACCCGATTATGTAATCCACCCTTCGAATCTACGATATTGTTTATTACCCATGAGGCAGCCGAACCGGATATAATCAACTTTATATTTTTTTGCCGGGATGCCCATGTGTTCCAAAAGCGGTCTATACCCGCGAGAAAATCTGTTCTTTTACCAGCAAGCCAAGGAATCTCGTCTAAAAAAAGAATTAGCCTTTTTTTTATTTTATTGTCTATAATAGCCTTTTTTAACATCTCGAAAGCAGTAACCCAATTGACAGGAGCAACTAACGCCGCTCCATAATAAAAAGTATCACTAATTTTTTTGGCAAAGATTTCGACCTGGC
>JAUXEW010000047.1 GCA_030620375.1 Desulfobacteraceae bacterium
TACGATCCGACTTGGCTTCAATTGCTTTCAATCATTTTACATTACCAAATTTTAGGGCAACGTCCTAAAACCAAATCTCCGCGTCTCGTGTCTCATGTTTGTCTCATGATCCCCAGGTGGTACACCCCGCTATTGGCCATATTATTTATTATTCTATTAAATCAAACTGTTAGTATGAATATAATGTAATATATTATATGGATAGTGTAAAATTAAATGATGAGACACGATTAATCATTTTAATAATATAATATTGATAAATATCTGATAATATTTAATAAAAAAATTATTCATAATATGTGACACTTTTTGCATGAATCGTGCTTTCTATTTTAATGTCTCAATATAGAATAGGATATTTCAATGCAAGGAAAATGGTTAGCGGAACATAGTAACCGGAATCTTACAAAAGTAATCGAGCTCTGCTACGAAATGCTCGAACTTGCCGATCACGGCGATAAGATCCGCTATGATGGTGGTTGCGGGGTCGTATACGGTACATTACGTGATGTAGCATATAAAGTACGGCAACTGGCTGAAAAAGAACTTTCTCGCCACCATAATAAGGAAAAAAGGGGGGGGCAGTTGTAATTTTCTTTAAACATACCATTCACTCCCCTTAAAACAGGCTGCTTTACAGCAATTTTAGGGTGCGAAACTTGACTAACAACTTAAAAACAAGATGAGGAAAAAGTGATGACCGCAAAGAAAAAAATATTGGTTGTAGAGGACGAACAGGATGTTTCGACCTATTTAACCACGCTTTTGCAGGACAATGGCTACGATACGATTACGGCCGAAGACGGAGTCCAGGGACTTGATCTGGCTAAGTCCGAAAAACCGGATCTAATTACACTTGACCTTGCCATGCCTGACAAATCCGGTGTTCGAACCTTCCGTCAATATAAAGAAGACGAGGTTCTGAAGGACATCCCGGTCATTATTATTACCGCAGTCGGCGATAGTATGAGACGCTTTTTTAAAAAGCTCCCCGGGTTTCCGGAACCTGAAGGGTATATGAGCAAACCTGTTGATGAAGACAGGCTCGTAAAGATGGTTTCTAATCTATTATCCAAATAGGGATCCAAACAGGGTTAAAAGGTCTCTTTTTGTCAACCACAGTACCCATAATAAAATAAAAGGAGGGCAACATGTCCCAAGCCGTTTATCTGATTGCCTATCTGGCAATAATTGTATTCATTTCGGCGGTTATCAAACGTATTGTTCATTATATTAGAAGCCCTTTACATGTCCGATGGGAGATCTATCCTGTTGCCCACGATAGCAAGAGGGCGTCATACGGGGGGGGTTACCTGGAAGAAGTCGACTGGTGGAAAAAAGAGAGAAACGTATCTCTAATCGGGGAACTGAAAGTGATGATTCCTGAAATTCTTTTTCTAAAAACCGTATGGGAAAATAACCGTCCATTATGGTATATAACTTATCCCTTCCACTTGGGGCTTTATCTTACCATTGCTTTTTTTGCGCTGCTCATTATCGGGGCAATTGCTCAGTTAAGCGGTGTTGCTGCCGGTCCTAAGGTACCGCTATTGATGTCCACAGTTATGGCATTGACCAATCTCATCGGACCGGTCGGTTTTATTCTGGCGATCATCGGCGCCGCGGGGTTGATATATAAAAGGCTGACCAACCCTGGCCTGAGGAATTATTCCACATTTTCACACTTTTTCAATCTTATCCTTTTTATTGTTACCATGGGCATTGCCATCCTGACATGGCTGTTTATAGATCCGACATTCATCCTGGCACGCGCATTTATAGTAAATCTTATCAGCTTTAACATATCACAGATCAACAGTTCTCTGTTTCTTTTGCAGGTACTGCTGGCGGTACTGACGATTGCTTATATTCCTCTGACGCATATGTCGCACTTTTTCATGAAATACTTTCTGTACCACGATATTCGATGGGGAGATGAGCCGAATATCAACACCCCGGAAACTGATAAAAAGATCGGTGTTGTGCTGAATTATCCGGTCTCCTGGTCTGCCCCTCATATCGCCGGACACGGCAAGGAAACATGGGCGGAAGTTGCTACGTTTAATCCGGTTGCCGAACCGGAAACAGGAAAGGAGAAAGTAGATGAGTAAAAGTAAAATGGTAAAAATTAGCGATATAAGCAAAGATAGCGACAAGCTGACCAGTGTGGCTGTTGAAGATCTCATGCCCCTGCCTGGAGATTTTGAAGATAAGGAATGGGATGAGATTCCGGAAGAAACGAGGGAGCAGTATGCGTGTATACTGGATGACGTAAACATCCTTCAGATCCCATTACCGAAAACAACAAAGGAGGAGGAGGAACTCGTTAATAAATTCATAAACGGAATGCGGAAGCTCTTTACAAAAGAAGATAACTGGACGTTTTTGACGCTGCTTGAAACAACCATGGAGTACTGCGCAAAATGCAACACATGCTCGGATTCATGCCACCTGTTCGAGGCCAGCGGTGAAAATGAAATGTATCGACCGAACTATCGCACTGAAATATTTAGAAGGATCTATAAAAAGTATGTAAAGGAAGAGCCCCTTTCCAAATGGCGAAACGGTGATGTGGATTTAAACTGGAGAACAGTTGCGCGTATTGGTGAACTGGCATACCGATGCAATATCTGCAGGCGGTGTGCACAAACCTGCCCGATCGGAGCTGATAATGCCCTGGTTGCCAGGGAAATCCGTAAAATATTCAGCCAGGAAATGGGTATTGCAACACCTGAACTTCACAAAAGCGGTTCAATGCTTCAATTGCAATATGGATCATCCACCAAAATGAACAAATTAATCGTTCGGGACAATATTGATTTTATTGATGAGGATTTTTCCGAAGAGACAGGCTATGAATTTAAAACCCCATGGGATGTTGAAGGGGCTGACATTTTGCTTATCCATAATGCAGGTGAAATTATGGCGTGGCCGGAAAATATCGCAGCATTTTCAATCATTTTTCAGGCAGCAGGGATTTCATGGACGCTGTCAAGTGACCTGGCTGCTTACGACAGTATTAATTACGGGGTTTTTTACGACGATGTGCAGTTCGCCCGTACAGCGATACTTCAAGCCCAGGCTGCAACGAGACTTGGTGTTAAAAAAATAGTATTGGGCGAATGCGGACATGCCCATAAAGCGCTTACGGTAATTGCCGATCGCGTACTCCCGGAACCCCTTAAAATCCCGCGTGAAAGCTGTTTCCCCATATTGCGAGATATTGTTATGTCCGGTAAAATAAAATTTGATCCTGAACGGAACAACTTCCCTGTTACACTTCATGATCCGTGCAATATAACGAGATTAATGGGTATTATTAAACCACAACGGGATATTGTGAAAAAACTTTGTCCCCAATTCAGGGAAATGAATCCCCATGGTCCTTTTAACTATTGCTGCGGAGGTGGCAGCGGATATGCCATAATGAGCCGTAATAATAT
Source organism: Desulfobacteraceae bacterium (assembly GCA_030620375.1). GTDB lineage: Bacteria > Desulfobacterota > Desulfobacteria > Desulfobacterales > UBA5616 > JAUXEW01. Next base: position 3,444 of record JAUXEW010000047.1, read on the forward strand.
TCCCGAGTGGCGTTTCAAAATTACAGGACGGAAAAAATTATCACAGATACTCGATGCCTTTTCGGACTGCAGGGGGTCTGAAATGAAAAAATATGTATGTGCACCCTGTTCAAATTGTAAGGGTCAGATAAGGGATATTTTTAAACGATATGATCTTTTTGAAAAAGAGCAGTTAGCCTACGGTGGCCTTGTTGAACTTATTGTCAATGCCATGGTTGATGTAAATCCCGGTTACATAAAATGGGGAGAAGAATATTAAAGTTGACCTGTTCCGTAATATGTTTTTTCCATGTTGTTTCTTAAAAACAATAATAAACAAGGAGGGAAACAATGGTACTTGCATCAGAAAAGAAAGTGCTGGTCGTTGATGATGAACCCGATGTCCGCAATTATCTGGCTGCTTGCATAGAGGATGCAGGATTTAATGTTGAAACCGCTGTGGACGGGATTGATGCCTTGGATAAAGTAGAAGCCGATCCTCCCGATTTAATAACCCTTGATATGGTTATGCCGAGAATGTCGGGGATCAGGGTTATGAGGGCATTAAGGAAAAAAAAGGAATGGGCAAAGATCCCTGTAATTGTTATCACCGCACATATGCATGATGAATTCGGCAAAGATGATATTGAGGCCTTAATGGCTTTCCCTGCAACATTGCGGCCGATTCACAATATGGAAAAACCGATTACACCGTCTAACCTTATCAAAAACATCGGGAAGGTTCTTAAGGTTGATATTGACCTGGATGAAGATAAGGACAATGCTTCGACCAACGAATTGAAGGGGATTAAGGATCTATTTAAAAAACAATAGATTCTCTCAATATGTAAGTTTTTTTACGTTTCATCAGGGCTGCAGCGATATTTTTTAAGATCACTGTAAAATTGCCAAATATCAGTTTTGGTTTGAGGGGGATAGTTGGGATTCACGTATAACACTAATTTCTGTTATAAAAACCAGGCTTTAAGAATTTTTTGAAACCGTAGATTGACTAAATGATTTGTCTGTTGCGGCCGTTCTTTATCACGGAAGAGAAAAATCCCATTTATCGAAACAGGTCCTTCCGGTTCCTTTAAACATAAAAAAGGCGGTAACATGGTGAACTCAAGTCTGGCGGAACATTGTCTTTTACTAAAGGTCGGTGTTGTGGCCAAGGGATCGAAATGTTTATCCATCATGAGAGACCTTGATGCCATCAAACCCTCTCGTTTACGGCTTAGACTGGCGGCCATCGCCACCACTTCAAAATCCGCGGCATGCAATAAATATGCGGGAGAAATGGGCATAGAAATATTTGAAAATTACATTGATCTTTTATCTTTGGAATACCTGGATCTGATCCTCGAACTCACCGGTGACAAGAAAATTCTGACGGATATCATCAACCATAAACCACCCACCACCGGCGTTATGGATGAGAAATCCTCGTTACTTTTTTTTGATATGGCACAGCTCTATGACGAAATGGGCCGTAAGGATCCTGAAATCACCCTGGCCGCATCGTTTGCTTCCACACTACTCGAGGCTTCTCCCGACGGTGTCCTTGTTATCGACCGGGATTATCGTGTCATTAACAGCAATAATTCACCATTGGTCACCGACGGCCTGGATAGAAGCGGTATTCTCGGAAAATTCTGTTATGAAATCATGAATCACTCGTTAACGCCTTGCGCTGATATGGAAACCCAGTGTCCGGTTTATAAAACACTCAGGACCGGCCAACCTTCCCGCCGTGCCCATGATATGGTTCTTTACGATGGGAGCACCCATACTTGCCAAGCTACGTCTTACCCCATCTTCAATCGCTATAGTGAAATCATGCAGGTTGTCCTTACCGTGAGGGATATGACCCAAGATCTTAGCAAAAAAATTGGAGAACGGACGGAGGTCATTAAAAAAGATTTGACCCGGGTGGTTAAGGAAGAACGGCTTGCTTCGATAGGCAGGCTCGTGGCCTCGGTCTGCCACGAGATCAACAATCCTATTATGAGCATCGTCACATTCACCAAATTGGTCCTATCCTACTTAAGGGACACCAAGGAGTTGAAACAGATACCTGCAGATCTTGAACGCTACCTGGAGCTATCCTTTCGGGAAGCGCTTCGATGTGGCGGTATCGTTAAAAATTTGCTTACTTTTGCCCGGCAGGATAGCGTTGAGGCCAGTCAAATCGATATTCATGAGATGTTAAACAGCATATTGCTTCTGACCGGTCACCAGCTTGAGATTGCCAATGTTGCTTACCGTGTGGAACTTCCTTCGGCATCGTTCACTGCCTGGGGGGATTACGGCCAGATTCAGCAATGCGTATTAAATTTAATTTTCAATGCCATCGACGCCATGCCGGATGGGGGAAACCTTACCATCAAAGGAGGCGAGGACGAGACCGCCAATTCCGTCTGGCTGGAGATGACCGACACCGGTTTGGGTATCGAGCCGGAAAATTTACACCGCATCTTTGAACCTTTTTTCACCACCAAAAACGATGGTAAAGCAGTAGGATTAGGGTTGGCCATGGCATACGGTATCATACGCGAGCATCATGGATCCATAGAAGTGGTCAGCACTCCCGGTAAGGGGACGACGTTTCGGATGAGACTCCCCAAAAGTCCGATTGAAATTGAAAAAGGAGCAACCCCATGAAATCATCTACCCACATCATGGTTGTCGATGATGAGGAAACTATTTGTGAAGCGCTTATGGCCTGGTTTGTAAAAGACGGTTATAAGGTCGAAACCGCGTTATCAGGTGACGAGGCCCTGAAACGTCTTCAGGACAAGCCGTTTGATATTTTTATCGTGGATCTCAAAATGCCGGGAATGGACGGTATTGAACTGCTGTCCCGAATCAAAGAAAAACTGTCGGATGCAGTCGTGGTTATGATAACCGCTCATGGTTCAATCCAAACAGCTGTCGAGGCCATGAAACGCGGTGCGATTGACTATCTGTGCAAACCCTTTGATCCTGATGAATTATCGTTGCTCATGGAACGGGTTATGACCCACAAAGCCCTGCAGCAGGAGAATATCGCCCTTAAAGAAAGGCTCCTCGAACAGCAGGAAGATGCCGTGGATGTGTGTATTGTTCATTCAGAACCCATGAGGAAGATTTTTGCCTCTATCGAAGAGATGGCGCCGTCTTTAGCACCCATTTTGATTACCGGGGAAACCGGAGTAGGCAAGGACCTGGTTGCCAGAGCCATTCATTTAAAAAGTGAACGGGCTTTCGGACCCTTTGTAGCTGTGAATTGCGGGGCCTTGTCGGAGTCGCTTCTTGAAAGCGAGCTGTACGGTCATGAAAGGGGGGCCTTTACCGGTGCCGTCAAAACCAGGCGGGGACGGCTGGAAATGGCCGACAAGGGAACACTTTTCTTAGATGAGATCGGCGAAATTTCCACTAAAGTACAGGTCAGTTTGCTAAGGGCATTGGAAGAGAAGCACTTTTTAAGGTTGGGAGGCAGTCACCCCATATCCTCGGATTTCAGGCTTGTCAGCGCCACCCATCGAGATCTGTCGCCTTTGATTAAGGAAAACCAATTTCGAGAAGATTTCTACTACCGTATCAACGTCATTACCATCCATATTCCTCCTTTGCGTGAACGTCTGGAGGATATTCCGGCATTATCCGATTATTTTTTCAAGCGGTATGTCGAAGAGACCGGAAAACATCTGGAAGGTTTTACCCAAAAAGCGCTTGAGCTTCTTGAGTCTTATGCTTGGCCCGGCAATGTCAGAGAGCTAAGAAATATCATCGAACGTGCCGTGGTCATTGCGAAAGGTCGAATGATCGGCGCAGAAGAGCTTAAATTCTTAGATTCCGGCAGCAGTCCGATCGAGATTGGCTCGCTCACACTGGAAGAGATTGAGATCAATCACATCAAGACAACCCTTGCCTCATGCAAAGGAAATATCAGCCGGACGGCCAATAGATTGGGAATCAACCGGAGCACGCTGGCGCGGAAGATAAAACGATACGACGTTAAAATCCATGATTAGTCTTTAGATGAGGTTCAAAAGCAGTTGAATGCAGACGCCTCCGAACCTGTTGCACAGGCCCACCTGGATCTTATTCCCATCGGTAAGGTGGACCCCTTGGCCGCATCCGTGGTTGCGGCGAACCTGCAGGCAATCCTGGGACTCAATACCAATATTCTTGATTCCCTGCCTGAACCCGATTACGCTTTTTTAGCCCGGCGGGGACAGTACGAAGCCGGAAAAATTCTTCGTGAACTGGCATCCATGCCCGATGGATCAAGGTTTAAGCTGGGGCTGGTTCAAGTGGATATTTACACACCGATTCTTACATTTGTTTACGGAGAATCTCAACTGGGCGGAAAAGCAGCCCTGATCTCCTTGTCTCGAATTCATGACCAGGACCCTATGAAGATCTATATCCGGGCGGCAAAAATCGGAATTCATGAGATGGGGCATCTTTTGGGTATTGTACATTGCCGTGCCCCGGATTGTTTGATGCACTTTTCAAGCAATCTGGAACAGCTGGACACTTTGCCGTTAAGATTCTGCAATGCCTGCGAATACGAAGCCAGGCGTCGTCTCAGGTATCTGTTCGGGGGATGAGGGCTTCAATTGTCAAAACAAAGACCGCTCAGTCGAATATTTCACGACGAAGCGGCCATTTTGTTTAAACATAAAAAGCCTGGTCCTCTGGGCCAGGATTCTTTATGGTGCATTATATGGAGTAAAGAAATTCATCGACCAGCCGATCCCAACCGACTTCCGGAACCGTGCCGTATATATCGGATAAAGCTTCGCCACCTGTGGCTGCCAGCTTATATTCAGTTTTTTCACCCAGTGCCTCGCCCAACAAGGACCGAAGCCGCGATGACTCGTCATCGATCCAAGCCAGACTTTCAGTACCAAAGAAGAGGTTTTTTAAATTTTTACGAAGGCTGGAAGGCTGTATGATCATGAGCCATCCTTCTCCATAAGGATCTTTATTGGCGGTAGTTGATTTCTTGAGCACCTTATGGTTTACGGCCACGATTTTCCCATCCACCGGACTGAGTGTTTCGGCTTCCTTACCGCCTCGCTTCAACACGGCTTGGGGACGGTTTTGTCCTATGGTGGATCCCAGTTTTGGAATTTCGATATCATCCTGTGGACCCAGCAGTCGAAGTGCAAAGTCGTCGATTCCTATGCGGACGCGCCCTCCGTATTCAACTCTGGCCCAAGTATGACCATAATGATAGTAATGATCTCTGGCAACATTGAATCCCGAGGCGGTATCCAAGACAGGCGGCTTGAGATTCGGCAAATAGCTGGTGTCTTCGATCATCTGGTCAAAGGGGCACTTCACACAATCATATCCGTAAGAGCACAATCCATATGAAATACGCCCGCTTAACATATGTCGGCATTTACCCTGGTTCATGAGGAGCAACATTCTTGTGGATCTTTGATGGGTTTTTCCTGCAGATTTTTGTTTTTCCTCAAAATTAGACCGCACCCGTTGATCCAACGAACAAACGAGACAATCAAAAGCGTTTATGCATTTTGTGGGTTTGATTACGCCGGCGCGACCCCAGACACATTTATTGTTGGTCATGGAATAGACGATGGGTTGTCTTGAGCGTTTTTGGTCTTTTGTTTCCATGGTATGCCTCCTTTTATTAAATTACGATGGAAAAGCTTGATTTGTCGAAAAACATATTTGGATTTTCAAGGGCAGCAGAATAATGAGTTCTGTTGTCTCTTTATTCAGCATTTTTTGTGCCAACAGAGGTTATTTGCATCATAGTTTGAAATAACCAGTTATAATTACAATAAAAAATTCATATGGCAGAATATTATTTTAGCAGGCAGGGCGTTTTGCACAAGGACGGTAATCTGGTGCAAATTGCGGCGATTTATTTGGCGTTGGGCATATTTATAACATAATCAATGGATTGGCATTCTGCTGTATTTTGCCCAGGCATGATGCAATATGCGGCAGTTTTTTAGACGCCATAACGAACGAACCTGTTAAAGCTAACCAAAGATATTTGAAATTTCATCATCGCCGGAATCCAGTATTTTTAAAAACTTATGACTGACACGGCCTGTTGACCATTTTTGTTAACCGTTGGTCCTGCCACTCCGAATGATTAAGTTTGCCGGTTTTCGTTCATGCACCCGTTAACTGAAGTTTTTGCCGGCCAACAGGCTAAATCTGTTGACTTTAGTTGGTAAGTTTTGGTTTACGGTATGTTTAAAGTTTTTATTTTATTTAAACATAAAAAACCGGGTCCTCTGGGCCAGGATTTTTTACTTCGGCTCGTCCGTGTTAGAATGTGATACGGTGGTTAGGTAATGAGTGTGTTTGGAAAAATAGTGGGGGGAGCCCTCGGATTCACCTTGGGTGGTCCTTTAGGCGCCATAGCCGGTGCGACATTTGGTCATGTTTTTGATAGGTCGAACGAGCTTTATGATGATGACCGAACGCCGCGCTTATCTAATGGTGAGTCGTCTCAACTGACATTTTATGTGGCAACATTTTCAATGTTGGCCAAACTGGTTCGGACAGATGGCCATATTAAACAGGAAGCGCTCAATACCATAGAACATTTTATGGTTCACGATCTCAATTTGGATCCGTATGGCAGAAACATGTCCAAGAATATTTTTTATGCTGCCATGGAATCGAATCAGCGGTTTGAGGATTTTGCCCGTCAATTTTATGATGAATTCAGTACTCAGCCTCAATTTCTTGAAATGATGATTGATATTCTGTTAAGGGTTGCCACCGCCGATGGTGATTTGAGAGAAGACGAAGAACGTTTGATCCGGTCCGCAATGAAGATTTTTCATTTCGATGAACAGGCGTACAAAAAGATCAGGCAACAGGTTGTCGGCGTTCTATACAGGTCATATACGATTTTAGGATGTGATAGAAATGATTCCATTGACCATATAAAAAGCCGATATCGAAATCTGGTCAATGATTATCATCCGGACAAAATTGCATCAAAGGGGCTGCCGGATGAATTCATGAAATTTGCCCATGATAAATTTCGAGAGATTCAGGCCGCATATGAGGATATAAAAACGGAAAGAAAAATAAAATAACCCCCTAATTGGCTCCCTAAAACAAGGCGGTTTTCAAAGGCCGATTATCCTCCACAGAAAGGAAACACGATGATTGATGCTGCAAATCAATTGAAAATCCCCAGACCTGATCCGAATTTTTTTATCTTAAAAGAGGATAAGGAAAATCTGGACCGGTTCAGCAAAATGTCGGAAAAACATCCGGTTAATATCCTGACTACGGGAAATCAGGGTTGCGGGAAATCTTCTCTGGTACGGCAATTTGCCTATATCTACAAAAGGCCGATGGCGACCTTCCAAGTCGGTTTGCTGCTTGAAGCCGGGCAGCTTTTTGGTCAACAGAGACTGAAAAGCGGTGAAACCTATTACCAGGAGTTCTTATTCCCAAAAGCCATCCAGACACCGGGGTGTGTTATCCACCTGGAAGAAATTAACCGGTCGGAAAGTCCCCATGCCTTAAATGAACTTTTTTCAGTCCTTTCAGAAGATCGAAGTATCTGGATAGATGAACTCGGTATGGTTCAGGCGGCCCCGCGAGTAATGTTTTTCGCAACAATGAATGAGGGAGATGAGTTCTCGGGGACGGACGAACTTGATGAGGCTCTAAAAGACCGGTTTTATCGGATACATCTCGAATATCTTCCCCATAACGTCGAAAAGGAAGTCTTAATCCGAAAGACCAGTGTGGATGAAACCAAGGCAGATCAGATCTTAAAGATGATAAACAGAATCAGGAACAATGATCAACTCGAGATGAGCGTTTCCATAAGGCATAGTCTGATGATTGCTGAACTGGTTGCGATGGGCTCATCTTTGCGGGAAGCGTTGATTTACAGTTTGCAGATATCGAAAGATACATTAGAATCCCTGTTGCTCTCCATTCAAGTGGAAACAGGAGAAACAGAAGCGGATAGAGGGCGTCATATCTTATACCTTCGGGACTAGTATACACCATGGAAACCAGATCCGATAAAACCAAGATTTACTCAAAGTATTGGAGAATAAATCGTTCGCGACAGGATGTCACCGAACTGGCCTTAAGCTTGAGGGCAATGCGTAAGGCAGCAGGCTATATCGGGAGAAACGTCAAGCCGATATTCTGGAAAGGGATGGTTGAAGAAGATAACCGTTCCATTATTCTGGACCCCGATGTGGTTAACGGCGTTTATCCCATTCCACACAAAACATTTGATGTTTTGGTCGGCCAGGTTGTCCTTGAGGGACTGTCTTCCATAGAGTTTGATGAGTGGGTCAGGGACAAAGTGATAAGTGGTGCAAATGATCTGAATGAAGCTGCAAGGCCTTATTTGGAATGCCTTATTGATGCGGCGGAAAGCATTTACATCAATGAGTTGATAAAGCCTCGTGTATGGTCCCTTTACCTGTCGAGTTATTTTAGGAGCGTCCTTTCGGAAGACAAAAGAGACCCGACGCTGCCTCCCAGTCCTGATAGCCTTGCCGGCATTTGGAAGAAGAAAGAAATATTATTCCAAGTACCGGATATGCTTCATTATGATTATGATGACCTTCTGACCGTGTTAACTCAATATGGCGCCGGAATAAAAAAACTGGCGTCTCTTAATGCCCTGGGTGTGAGAAGAGACAAGAGAATCGAACTTTATTTAGAGATGTGGTTTAAGGTTTATCAAATCATTTCCCAGTGGGAAACGTTCAATTTTGCCTCGGATGCGATCAACCTGTTTGATGAGGCGGGTCCCAAGGGCCAGGTGGATATAGAAGAAGATCAACAGAAAGACGATCAGTTCGGGGAAGAAAAGGAAAGCCAAAAACAAAATACAGGAGGTCTTGATCAGGAACTCGCTGATGATGTAAACGCTATCTTAGAGGAAGGGGCGGTCTCAAACAGGAGCATAGCTGTTGCTCGGCAGGAACCCGGCGCCCGGCCCATGGAGACCTGTTTCGGACGCGGAGAGGTCAAGACTGATATTCAACCGGATATGGTTCAAGTCAGGCAGATGAAAAGGATTTTCAAGAAACAGGACCTCTTGATCAGAAGTATAAGAAGAAAGCAGATAAGACGGGGACTGTCCGAAGGGAAGTTAGATCCGTTGCGTCTCCATCGCGTCCCCTTGGACGGCAAAGTGTTTAAGAACAAGCAATGTCCCGGCTCAGATTATTTTTGGCAAATTTGCATTCTGGCCGATGCATCAGCCTCTATGAGCGGAAAAGACGAACCTAAGGCCGGAAAAAAAAGATTGCGACGGCCATGGGAGGTGGCTGAAAAGAGTTTTGTTTCCCTTGCCGCGGCCGCAAAAGGACACCGAAATCTTATTGATATCTATGCGTATCGTGCGGAACGAAATATTTGCCATTTGACACAGCTCTTTCATGGAGGCGAACTCTATTCGGTTGATCCGGCGGGCAGAACACCTTCAGGTCAAGCCATTATGGCCGTGGCGATGATGCTCAATAAAAAATTCAAAAGAAGCATGATCGTCCATATAACGGACGGGGCCGCCAATTGCGGTCTTAGCCTCGGGGATGCGCTTAATTATTGCCGGACAAATGGGATCGAAGTTTACACCATCGGCTGTGGATGCAACCGTCAGACCAGAGATTTTTTAAGAGAATTTTTTCCGCCCGGGCATCTTTATTTTTTAAAAAGTGTTCACTATCTGGCAGACGGATTGACGCACCTGTTCAAGCAGAAAATACTGCATTCGATAAGATGAATGGTAACCCCGTTCACAGGGGGAAGGGATTCGGAGAAATAAGGCGCCCCCAAAGCGTTATAGAGATTTAGCTGTTTGGCAACAGGTTCAAGACAAAAGGGTAAAGCGGAGAAATGCGGTTTAATTTCAATCGGATCAATCCTTGGGAGGGTAGCAAAATTGGTCGAAGATGGTAATAAAAATTCGGTATCCGTGTTATGTCAAAGGGCAAATGACCATCTGCTGAAGAAAGAGCATGACGAGGCCCTGCAAATTTATCAATCTTGCCTTGATATCCTTTCGGAAAATACTGATCAGCATTCTCAGGCAATGATTTTCAACAACATGGGATTAATTTACGTCCAGACAGGCCGGCTCGATCAAGCCATGAATTATTTTAATGAAGCGTGTGATCTTTATAAACTGCTGAACGACAACTACGGACAAGCCAACCAGCTCCAAAATATAGGGTCGGTTTATCGAGATAAAAAAGAATACGATAAGGCCCTTGATCCGTATTTAAAATCGCTTTCCTTATTTAAGGAATGCAAAGATGATGTGCAAATCGCAAACCAGTATGTAAACATCGCTTATATCCATGTGATGATAAAAGATTTCCAAACAGCATTATCATGGTATTCGCTGGCATTGGTATTATTCGAAAATGGTGGAGATACTGAAAAAACCGGCCAAATACAAGCAAACATCGATAATTTGCTTGGGATTGTTGAACATCCTTAACCCCATATGATGATATGAAGGGCCTTGACTTATCTGAAACCTATTTTATGACGCATGGGATGCCGATGATTCAAGAGAGATTCGGGCCTCATGCAGAACGTATCGCGGCCGGATTGGTGGGAGACGGTTCCGAATGTTTTGGTTTTGATGATGACATATCTAAAGATCATGACTGGGGGCCGGGGTTTTGTATATGGCTGACTGA
>JAUXEW010000130.1 GCA_030620375.1 Desulfobacteraceae bacterium
CCCTACGGGAAAGCCGATGGCACAGCATCTCCTGCGTTGTCAAGGGCTTGCGGTAAATTACTACAGCTGCGCCCTTGACGCCTTGGATCTGCAGCACCCTCGCCTTTTGCAACGTTAGGGTTTACTTTCCGTTGTTGACTTATCGACATGCCTTTTGATAGTGAGCTATGAGACCGTTCTAAAACGAATAACGTAAGGATTTTGAAATCAATTAAATACCTTCTTTGAAAAGGAGCATGCCGATGACCAACCCCATCTGCCAGGCTTTGGACATCAAATACCCTATTCTTCTTGGTGGGCTGTTGAAGATTGGCACCGCGCCTCTGTGGTGGCGGCCGTTAGCGAAGCCGGCGGATTCGGAATTTTAGGAGCCGGGGCCTGGAAAAAGGACGAACTTAAGACCCAGATCGATCAAACCCGCGAACTGACAGAAAAGCCCTTCGGGGTAAATATCGTGGTTCGCTCGCCGCATGCCGTGGATCAAGTAAATCTGGTTATCGAAGAGGGCCTGAAGGCCGTAACGACATCGGCTGGTAATCCCCATACCTTTACGGCCAGGCTGAAAGAAGCCGGCGTGTACGTCATGCACGTTCTGCCAACGGTGCAGTTCGCTAAAATTGCGGAGCAGGCCGGTGTGGACGCCGTCATCGCCGAAGGAGTCGAATCGGGCGGATTCACCAGTCGCTATGAAGTGACTACCTTTGCTCTTGTACCCCAAGTCGTAGATGCGGTGAATCTTCCGGTATTGGCCGCGGGCGGAATCGGAGACGGCCGGGGGTTTGCTGCCGCCTTGGCGCTAGGTGCGATGGGCGTTCAGCTGGGGACTGTTTTTATGGGAACCCAGGAGGCTAATATCACCCATGCTTATAAACAGGCCCTTTTGATGGCCCGGGACACGGATACCCATCTGGTAAGAATGGGACGAGCGGCCCAGCGTCAGATGACGGATGAATTGCGTCAGCGGGTGTCCGACACCTTAGCAAGCAAAGCCGACCGCCGGGATCTGGAGATCGACGATACCATCCGGTTGGACTGGGATGAGCACGTCAAGTTAAAAAAAGTGCCCCGGGTCATGTCTGCCGGACAAGTGGCCGGGCTGGTCCGCGACATCGTTCCGGCCAAGGAATTGATCGAGCAAATGGTTCAAGGAGCAAAAGCAATTTTCAGTCCGGACAACGACTGTATTAAATTGATTGAAGCGGTGTGATCAAAAATGTTTTAGGTCTTCTTCTACTTCATATCCAATCCCAGCAAGTCGTTCCTTCAAAATATTGATCAACCTATTCCCTTTATATTCGTAGAATAATTTATCCATATCCGGATATTCAGAAATCGCATTCTTAAAACTCCGAAATGGTTTACGTCTCTCTAATGCCTCATACAAACGGTTTTGGATTTCTTCCGATTCTATCGTACCCACGAAGTCTTTCATTATCCCATAGCCCTCATGGCTGCCAATCGGGCTAATAAAAAAATATCGTTTCCCATCCTTTACATCCTCATCACTAATATCGTCGTCAAGGTCCGGAGAAACGACGTCTCCAGTGGTTAAATCAATATAGTGCGTGACAGCGAATCCTGAAGTGTCTTCCATATAAAATAAAATGGGATCAAGTAAAAGCGTAATCTTTTTCATTCCATATTATCCTTATTTTGGGTCGGTTAATCAGCACCGATAGTGCCGGGGAAAGAAAAAAATCCGAGGGCGGAATTGAAGCCTCCTTAGCAGCACGCTGCGGGGAATGCGCTCGCATAGCTTGTTCACCTTGGACAGCCGCCGTTTCACATCTTGGTCAATCGATCATCAATATGCCCTGCCAGCCTTTTTGAAAGCGATACCAGTATCCAGACCAGGGGTTTTCCCAAAGATGTCGGCAACACGCTGGCATCACAACAGAAAAGGTTTTGAATGGACGTCTCGAGGTTGCTATCCACTACCTCACCAATACGGCAGGAGGCGCATGGATGGGCGCCGGTAGGGCTTAACGTGATCAATGAGCTCTCATCTGCACCGGCTTTGAGCAAGATTTTTTTGATGATATCAATCCCTTTGCCAAGTCTTTGCCGATCCCTTTCGGTAATCGGTTTTGAGAACTTGGAATCAGAAATCATATTTCCGTTAAGCTCATCACGAATTTTAACCATAATGCCCGTATATTTCTTAAAACCGGGAATTTTTGACAGATAAGAAGGTCCCAACGATATAGCGGCAAGACCAAATTGAGAAAACGTAGGAAAGGCCTGGGTAAGGATAAAACCATCCGTATCATAGTGCTCCAAAGTCCCCACAGCCATGGGGCTGACTTTGGCTGTACTCATTCCAGGTATGATGCCGCCCACAAACTGGAGCCAGTCACATGCCAGACCAGATCCGGCTTCTTCGATTCCTGCCTGTCTCAAAATAAATGCATCCATCAATCCGGCAGACAGCACGACGATTTTACTAAAATATTGAAATTTTTTACCTTTCCTTATACCTTCAACACCAACCGCTTTTCCGTTTTCAACAACAACATGTTCTACTTTTGCTTTGAGTAACAATTCGGCCCCGTTTTCGATGGCTTCATCCCCATAAATCCTGGCTGTCCACTTGGCGCCTCGCTTGCAACCCAGCATGCAATCCCCGCAATCCTGAATGCACTTTTCAGGGTCAATAAATTTCTCGATTTTCTGCCAGCTATACCCCAAATCATTAGCTACTTCCAATAATCTTAAGTTGGTCTCTCCAATTAATTCATCCGGCATTAGCCCGATACCCATGTCCTCTTTTGCTTCCTCAGCTTCCTTGGAAAGGTCGATCCCAAGCGAATCAAACATGCCCGGTAACGGCGGCAATGCGCACCCGGCAGTTAAGTTAGATGCCCCACCGTATGTTTGGCCAAATACCACTGCGTTTTTTTCTTCACTCAGTGTAAGGCCATAATTTTTGGCCATCCGGGCCATGGCTATTGTATTTCCTACATGCTTGACCCGGCCGCCGCGTTCTAACAGTAATACCTGTTTTCCGGTTCGGCTCAATTCCCTTGCAACGGTACATCCGCTGGCGCCGGTTCCCACCACAATCACATCATAATCCTGTTGCATTATTTTCTCTCCCCTTCTACTTTCAAATTTGTAAAGTATCCTGGCCCAGAGGAACAGGCTTTTCATGTTTAAATAAAACCATCCGCTATCGGGGTGGTGGTTTACTTTCCTTTTGTCATTAACCCCTTTAATAACGGTATATGATCCGACAGTATGGGATATCGCTTGGTCAGACCGCCGCCGTCCACAAAAAGCGTATCCCCGGTAACCCATGACGCATCATCTGAGGCAAGGTATAATGCTGCACCTGCAATGTCATCCGTTGTACCGATCCTTCCCAATGGTGCATTATCTATAAGTTCTTCAAAAAGAGAAGGATTGTCCTTTAGCCCCGCAATCAACGGTGTATCGACGGCACCGGGGCTGATGCAGCATACACGAATCTTATAAGATCCCATCTCCATGGCACCGACCCGGGTAATCATCTCCACCCCGGCTTTTGCCGAACAATAGGCTGAATAACCTTCTGCCGGTTGCCGGGAGTTAAGGGATGCGATGTTGATGATCACACCGCCTTCACCGTTTGCCATTATCTGGCGGGCTTCATGCTTCATGGAGAAAAAAACGCCTTTCAGGCAAATGTCAATCACCGTATCCCACTGTTCCTCGGTCTGCTCGGTAATATAGGCATAGGTGCCCAGCCCGGCCGAATTTATACCGATATCCAACCGGCCGAAATGCTTAACCGCTTCGGCAGCACCACGCTCAAGGTCCGCCTCAGCGGTAACATCACCTTCAACCGTTACACAATCCTCCCCAAAATCCTCTTTTACCGATTTCAACAGCTCGGTGTTGCGGTCAAACAGTACCACCCTGGCACCTTCACTGATGTATCTTTCAGCAATCGCACGGCCTATTCCTGAAGCGCCACCCGTAATAAATGCCACCCGCTCTTTCAACCGATTCCCTTTGGTTGTCATAATTACCTCCTTATGGTAGTAATATTTTACAAATTGATGTAACCCTTTAAAATTCCTTTCCCAAAGCGCTCCCAATCGGGTAATCTGAAAAAGGATTTGCAAATAGGCATTCGGATAGGAATTACCCTGATTGTATAGCATAAATATTGCGTTAATCAATGTTTCTTTAAAAAATGGGTCGGCAACTAATGGCCGAGCAAACAAACTCCTTGACATCTAAGATGTTTTTTAATTACTTGACAATAGATCAAATAGGAATAGACCCGAATCGGTGTCCATCGGTCCGGGTATTTTATTATCATCAAACAAATTTTAAAAGGAAGCTCCCCGCTGCAAGCGGACAGGGTATAAAAAACATAATAAAAAAAACATTATGAAACCCGGTTATTTCTTGATAATGTCGATCGTTATATTGAGTCTTTCGGCCCTGCCGACCGTCGTTGTTGCCGAAAGAACCATCATCGATCAACTGGGAAGGCAGGTCAGTGTGCCGGACTCTCCTCAACGGATCGTCTCGTTAGCCCCCAACATCACGGAGATCATATTTGCACTAAAACAAGAGCATCGGTTAATCGGGAGTACGAAGTTTAGCGATTATCCGTCTGAAGCTTCAACACTCCCGAAAGTCGGATCTTATGTTCATCTGGATATTGAAAAAATTGTAGCATTAGAACCGGATCTCTGTATCGCCACCAAAGATGGTAATCCCATTGAAATTATCAGCCTATTAGAATCACTCAAGATTCCCATTTTTGCGGTGGACCCTCGAAACTTAAATACGGTGATGGAGACCCTGATTGAAATCGGCAGACTTTTAGGTGCGGAAAAGGCGGCAAGCCAGGTCGTTGCGGATATGCAACTGAGAATTGAACATGTAAAATCTCTAGTAAAAACAAGCGATAACAGACCACGGGTATTTTACCAAATCGGAATTTCACCCATTGTTTCTGCCGGAACCAACACATTTATCCATGAACTGATTGAAATGGCAGGTGGTGAAAACCTGGCCCAAGGACCCACCCCCTATCCCCGATTCAGCTATGAGCAAATCCTTGCCCTTTCTCCCGAAATATTTATCATCACCTCCATGGCAAGAGGGGCGGTATTTGAACGCGTTAAATCAGAATGGAGCCAATGGCCTGAAATGCCGGCGGTAAAAAACCACCGGATCATGCTGGTGGATTCCAATCTTCTGGATCGCCCTACCCCCCGTTTAGTTGACGGCCTTGAAATGCTGGTAGAGCTGATTCATCCGGAACTTTTTGTTTTAACAAAACCGGGTTCGCTGCACCGGGATAAAACTAAAACGTTGAGGCATTGACGTGCCTTTTTACCTCTCTCGCTTTTCGGAAAAAATAAAGGAAGCCCATTGAAGCCGGAAATACCATTTTTAATAAAACGCATATCGATTGTAACCGTAGTCCTGATGCTGGTACTCCTGCTTTCCATCTTTATTGGAATTTCAATCGGATCTACGCAAAGCGGAATCGGGTCTGTATTTCAATCCTTATTTTCCCGAGAAAAAATCGATTCCCTGACGGGAACCATTATCTGGCGCATCCGTTTTCCCCGGGTATTGATGGCGGCTCTGGTGGGAGGGACCCTTTCCTTAGGCGGCCTGGTTTTCCAGGCACTTCTGAGAAACCCTTTGGCTGAGCCATATATTCTCGGCATATCCGGGGGATCTGCCATCGGTGCAATTATCGGTATACTGCTGGGATTTGCCCGCTTTCCCGGGGTATGCCTGATGGCTTTTATCGGAAGTATTGCCACCCTGATATTGATTTTAGTTGTGTCTTCCGGCCAAACGATTTTAAAACAGAATTCTTTATTGTTATCCGGTGTAATGGTGAATGCTTTTTGCGGGGCGGTCATCATGTTCCTGGTATCCATGACCCAGGATGCCAGGCTGCACAATATTATTTTTTGGCTTATGGGAGACCTATCCATGATCAGTCTATCTCAAACAGGCATAGTTGCGGCAACCAATTTACCCTGTTTTGTTGTATTGTTCTGGCTTTCCAACCGAATGAATCTTTTGCTAATGGGCAAAGACATGGCCCAAACAATGGGGTTAAATTTCAAGGCCATAATGCTGACCCTGTTAGTCGTAACATCGTTTATGGTCAGTGCCACGGTTTCCCATTGCGGGCTTTTGGGATTTGTGGGGCTTGTCATACCGCATCTATTACGATTAATTTTAGGTCCCGATCACCGGGTGTTGGTTCCGGCCTGTATTCTTGGGGGAGGCGCATATATGGTGGTCTGTGACATGCTTGCCAGGGCCTTACCCCAGCAAGGAGAAATGCCGGCGGGCGTAATTACGGCTATGATCGGTGCACCGATATTTATTTTTCTGTTAAAAAGATCAAAGTAATGGAACCAATGGTAATCGATATAAAAAATCTGGTTTTTTCCTATGAAAAATCCCTGGTTTTAAAGGAGCTGTCCTTTTCGGTTCAAAAAAATAGTTTCTTTATCATAATCGGCCCAAACGGCTCTGGAAAATCTACGCTATTAAAGGTCATTTCAGGGCTATTGAAGCCCAAAACGGGACAGGTGAACATTTTCGGAATACCCATCAAAAATTATTCCCGAAAATCGCTCGCAAAAATTATGGCACTGGTCCCGCAAATGGTCTCCGTGGATTTTCCTTTTACGGTTCTTGACGCTGTTCTCATGGGACGCGCACCCCACCTGGGCGTATTTGGACTCGAACAGGCAATTGATATTAACATTGCCAGGCAAGCGCTTGAATTTACAGGTGTGGAATTCCTGGCCCACCGTAAAATGAACCAGTTGAGCGGTGGTGAACAACAGCGTGTCTTTATTGCCCGGGCCATCTGCCAGGAACCCAAAATCATTCTATTGGACGAACCGACCGCCTCTTTGGATCTCGCTCATCAGATCAGGGTGATGGATCTCATGGAAAAACTTAAAATCGAAAAAGAGATCACCGTTGTAATGGTGTCCCATGATGTGAACCTGGCATCTATGTATGGTGACAATCTGCTTTTGCTCAAAGCGGGTAAAATCGTAAATATAGGCCCCCCGAATGAGGTCATAAACTTTAAAACATTAGAAGAAACATACGGTTGCACGCTCTTAGTCGATGAAAGCCCGCTGGGAAAGTATCCGCGGATTACACTGGTTCCGAAAAAATATTTAAGCTCTACGGATTAGATCCCCCCTTCTTTTTTTGCTACAATTCCTCAAAGACCACCATTATCCGCGATTGAAACTCCCTCACTTTTATGGACATCAGCGTTCGCGTTTCTCCACCGGCAC
Source organism: Desulfobacteraceae bacterium (assembly GCA_030620375.1). GTDB lineage: Bacteria > Desulfobacterota > Desulfobacteria > Desulfobacterales > UBA5616 > JAUXEW01. The sequence goes on from JAUXEW010000130.1 coordinate 7,293, forward strand.
CGTTGATATCAAGGGGTTCGCCATTTACAGCAATTCCTTATTTTTTTTGGTAAAATTATGGATTTTGCCCATTTTGTGCCCGTCAGGGGCAAATATTTTATAAGATTTCAAGTAAAACCCAAAATGGCAAAAAAGTTTAATTAACATGATTAAATTATAGGTTTTTTTCTAAATTAGATTGGAAATCCAATTGAGCATTTTACACTGTTTTTAATTCCCGAACACTAAATCAAACAGTTCTTGCGATTTTCCTTGATTTTTCGCGAACACTAATAGCCGAAGTGCGCAGGTTAAGATGAAATATTCCCGATTTTTCCATGTCCATATCATGTGCCTATCCTAAATCCGTACTTCAGTGTACATTCGAAAGTGTTCATGAATTAAAAACAGGGGAGTTGTCCAAAGTTGAGTGTTGGTTAGGAAGTACACCACTTTACTGCAGAGTCCGTTGAGTCAAATAAGCGAGATTCCCACGAACTCTCATACTGATCAAGGCTCTCGATATATTGCATACACACATTTACAGCATGCGTTTCTTGAGCAACGAGCGCGACCTTAATATTAGAAACAGAAAGTGATGCAGCCCAGTCAGTGGCCACAGGTTCTTTCATATCTTTAATTTTAATAGGCGACAGGTCGGCTTCTAGAAAATTCCAAATCGAGTAGTGATGATTTTCAAATCTTCTATCTCCATATATCTCCCCGTTTGTTTGATCTATCTCTTTGAGATCAAC
>JAUXEW010000316.1 GCA_030620375.1 Desulfobacteraceae bacterium
TGATGAAGCACAAATGCCCAATTCATTCATCATTAGAAGAATCGATTCACCTTCGACATATTCAAAGCTAATACTTGTGGTGTTGGGAAGTCGGTTCTCTGTGTCTCCGTTTATCATAGCATTGGGGATTCGCTTTAGTAATTCATTTTCAAGCTTGTCCCGTAATTTTCCGACACGGGTTGTCATCTCTCCGAGGTGGGCTGCCACCAGTTCGCTTGCCTTTCTAAGCCCGATAATGTAGACGACATTCTCTGTTCCGCCTCGACGGCCGCCTTCTTGATGGCCGCCGATAAGAAACGGAGAAAATCGGGTCCCTTTACGGACATAAAGAGCGCCGATTCCTTTGGGTGTATGAATCTTATGCCCTGAAATAGACAGCATGTCTATTTCTGATTTGCTGACATCGATCGGTATCTTGCCGACAGCTTGGACGGCATCGGTATGAAAAACAATCCCTTTTTTCTTTATGACCTGTGATATTTCTTCGATCGGAAAAATCATACCGGTTTCGTTGTTTGCCCACATAATGCTAACAATAACGGTGTCATCGGTAAGGCTGTTGTAAAGATAATCGAGGTCAAGCATTCCCTTTCGGTCAACCGGAACAAATGTGATACGGTAGCCCTTTTTTGAAAGATGCTCACATAAATTCTTTACGGCAGGATGTTCTACCCTTGAGGTTATAATATGTTTTTTATCGGGGACAGACGAGATTGCCGCGTGGATAGCGGTACTGTCACTTTCGGTTCCGCAACTGGTAAACATGATTTCATCAGGTGATGCGTTGATCAACGATGCTACTTTTCCGCGTGCTTCCTCGATCTTATGTGCTACTTTCCCGCCAAAGGAATGCATGCTGGACGGGTTGCCGTAAAACTCACTTAAATATGGAAGCATTGCTTCCAGAACCTCCGGGCCCCCCCGTGTTTTTGCGTTATTATCCACATATATTGTCTTCATTGTTTCACCTCTTCTACCACCAGTTCAGGGGAAACCAATTCCTTTATCCTTGTTTCCACATAATGTTTCAACGTCACTTGAGATGCGCTGCATGTCGAGCAAGTGCCACGCAATTTTACGAAGACCGTATTATCGGCAAAATCAATAAATTCAATACCGCCGCCGTCTTTTTTGAGTTCAGGTTTGATTTCACGTTCCAATGTTTCTTCAATAAGCCTGATTTTCTGGATATTGGTCAATCCCGAAGGTCTGGTCTTTTCCGTAACGGGTGTGCCGTTAACAGATGCAATGATTTCCTGAATTTTATCGTGACAGCTCTCACACCCGCCGCCTGCTTTAACATAATCCGTGACATCCTCGATGGTTTTCAGGTTGTTTTCCTTAACTGCCCTTTGGATTTCAAGATCGGTTACCCCAAAGCACTCACACACAATTTCACCGTCAACCCGTTTTTCCGGTTCGCCCCGGTAATTGGCTATTGCTTTTTCCAAAGCATCACGGCCCATAACACTGCAGTGCATCTTTTCCTTTGGAAGTCCTCCAAGATATTCTGCAATATCATTATTCGTAATTTTTTCCGCTTCATCTATTGTAATTCCCTTGATCATTTCGGTTAAAGCGGAAGATGATGCAATGGCACTTGCACAACCGAATGTTTGGAATTTTGCATCGCTAATTCTTTTATCGCCATCAACTTTTAAAGTGAGTTTTAAAGCATCACCGCATGCCAGTGAGCCGACTTCGCCAACACCGTCAGCGTTTTCTATCACGCCCACATTTCGCGGATTTAAAAAATGATCTTTTACTTTTTCGGTATATTCCCACATGGTATCCTCCTGTATTAGTATACAAAATGAACCCTGATAATCGTCATAATAAAGATTAAATATATAAAAATATTATTCATTATTATTAACTTAGTCAAGTTTCGTGCCAAATGGAGAAAATTTTTTAAAAGAATAGCAGAAAATCAATATATATTAAGAAACCTTTAATTTCAGCAGGTTGTAGGATTTCTGAGGCGGCAGCTTACGAGGTCTGTATTGAGTGAATGTATTGTAAGAGCGGATAAAATTGAAAATCGTCTCATGTTTATTATTGATACATAGTTGTATCATGAGACAGGCATGAAAATTATTCGTTAAGAGAAATAAGCTCTTTGCTGAGAATTCTGATATGCCCCATCTCCTCTTTGATAATTGTATCCAGCCTGTTCTTCCCCAGTTGATCCGGGACAAAATCCTTTAAGCCCAGATAAAAGACTATCGAGTCTTTCTCGGCAACAATGGCCGCCTTGAGGATCTCTTTCATCGATGAGATATCAATTTTTTTTTCAAAGAAGACACGAGTATCTGCAAGTGCACGAAGATAAAGGGCAGATTCATTTTCAGGGTCAAAAACGGTTGTCATTATTTCGGCATTGGACAGATCGGCCCTCAATAAAGCAAAGGTCTTTTCGTGTTCGTCTTCCATTTCCGCAAGTCCGATTAAAAGCTCTTTGGCCAAAGGATCGGAAACGTTTTCAGCCGCTTTCCTGTAGAAGTCGGCGCCGTTCCTTTCGAGTTGTTCGGCCATTTCAAATACATCATCCGCAGTAAAATCATATACCATCTCTTTTGTCCTTTTTTTATGAATTCGTAAA
>JAUXEW010000090.1 GCA_030620375.1 Desulfobacteraceae bacterium
GCCCGCAAAGGGGTCCTTTTTTTTAATAACCATGTGCGCGCTCAAGCGCCCGACAACGCCCGGAAAATGATCCAACTGTTGAAAAAACGGGGATTTACGGCGGTTTAACATGCGTGAGCGATTTATATCCGGTGCCCGGACGCGAGGCCTTTCCGATGATCAGATTAATGCGGTCTGGGACATGGTGATGAGTTTTAGCGGCTATTCCTTTTGCAAACCGCATAGCGCCAGTTACGCCCGGGTCTCTTTTCAGGCCAGTTGCTTCCCGGCGCCCGGTCCTGGTGAGACACCGTAAATTTCTGCAATCTTTAGAATGATGGCGCCTTTTGATTTAAGCGGAAATCCGATTTTGTTGCCGTGGTCCTCGATCCATCGGGTAGTGTCTTCATACCGTTGCCCGGTTGTTTCGATAGTGACGGTCCCTTTCAACTGATATCCTTCTTGACCTTCCCAATACATTACCGACACTTTGGGACTGGCCTTCATATTGGCCAGGGTTTTGTTAAAGAACTGATCGGACAAAAGAATGGTTTCGCTATCAATAATCTTCTTAGATCCGACCGGTACGGCGTTGGGTGTGCCGTCTTCGGTCGCGGTTGACAATACAATGGCGGGGACCTTCTTAAATAGTTCCATCATGCGTTCTGTCATTTGAGCCACAGCGACTACCTCCTTTGAGATTGTTTTTGCCGGATACCCGGCGTTTTGAGTTCAGCCCTTTTTTGTTTTTTTAACAGGGTCTATTTTTTAAGCAAAGGCAATCCATACTACCCTTCGCGGCTTCTTTCAAGGTTTTTTATTTTTTTTATTCGTCTTCAGGCGGTTCAGCTAAAACCCCAAGAATCGCGCGCCAGGCATCATTTACAGCATCATTATGGGTTTCATTGACCATGTTTATGCGCATCGCTCTTTTTGAAAATTTTATGGATGCCGGCGACCATTGTGCGATTTTCCCGGCCATTTCAAGTGCGGCCGGCATCAGGTCATCGTGCGGAACCACCTTATTGACCAAACCCATTTGGTAGCCTTCTTCCGCGCTGATCTGATCGCAGGTAAATAATAGCTCGTTCGCGCGATGACGACCCACTACGGCAGGCAGAATCGTGAATGCCCCATAGCATATGGCCCCGATTTTAGGGCCGATAAAGCCAAGTTTTGTATTTACCGAGGCGACAATCATGTCACACAACAACGCCTGCTGCATAGCGTCTCCTAACGTATACCCATGGACGGCTGCTATGGTTGGCTTATCAAGGGTGAAAAGGAGTTTCTCTTCTTTAAGACTTACGAAATCCGTCATATTTTCCAGCGGCTCATCATTGTCATGACCCGCTGAGAAAGCCCTGCCTGCTCCGGTCAGAATGACAACCCGGATGTCGTTATCTATCTCCATTTCTGACAATGCGTCGAACATTTCATTCTTCATTTCAAGGTTCATGGCATTTAACTTATCAGGCCGGTTCATTGTGATGATACCAACAGGATCCTGCTTTTCAGCTAAAATGGTATTGTATTGCTTCACTTTTTTCCTCCATTTCTATATCGGTTAATGGTTGAACGCTTCCGATTCCCTCCATTCGGGATCACGACCGTGTCCGGTAGCTGTCAAAGCCCTTTGTCGGAAGCTATCGCGATCCATATTGAACATAGAAAATATTAATCTAAAGATTATGCTGTTATCTTGCAACATTTTTTTATATATGCTTTACAAATACCATCAGCACCAGAGAAATCTGGAAATCTAAAATAGTTTATCAGCCTATGAATTAGGAAAAATTTAGCGATGCAAGAATCTTTACTCTATCACGAAGTACACGGATCCAATGGACCTTACCTGCTTTTGGTTCACGGCATAATGTCAAGCAGGGCACAATGGATACCCAATATAGACTTTCTAAAAACATTTTGTCGGCCGGTTATAGTGGAACTACTGGGTCACGGGCGTTCTCCATCTCCTAATGATTCTCAGTTCTATACGCCTGATAATTATTGTCATGAATTTGAGCGTATACGATATAAACTTGGAGTTGAGCGTTGGTTTGTGTGTGGCCAATCTTTAGGCGCATCCCTGACCCTTCGTTATAGTCTGAATCATCCGAAACATATAATTGCCCAAATTTTTACAAATTCACGATCTGCTTTGTCTGAGAACACTTCGGAAGATACCATGAAGATAGTAGTGAAGAGTATAGATGAAAAGGGCCGGAAGGCGCTGGATAATTTTCCCCTGCATCCGGCAAAAAGCAAACATCTAAAGCCGGAAATCAAGAAAGCACTGGTCGAAGATGTGGACCTGATAAACCTGCGAGGAATTTCTAATACTATGTTGTACATGGTAACTAGATGCTCGGTATGTAATATAATTCATAAGAACCAGGTCCCCACCTTATTAGTTGTAGGTAAGTTTGATAAACAATTTGCTCATCTTGTAAAATATGCCGAAAAGACCATAGCAAAGCTTGAAGTGAAAGTATTTGAAGGAGGCCATGCTGTAAACATCGATGCAGCCGAACAATTTAATAATGCGCTTCAGAACTTTATCTTACGATGTTTAAAAGAAGGTTAGAATATCTTCCAATGATTTTATGGACCGCCCCCTATAGCCCGCCTGTTTTTTCAATGCCGACGGGGATACCCGTCATATGGGCCTGATTGCTGAGCTTTTCGTAACTGCCGGGGCCGCTGGGTAGTAATTGATTGACGTTAACGCCCGGATATTTTTGGGCAACCTTCATTCCCGGTGTTCTCTGATTTCCCCAGCCATGGGCCATCGCCACCACGCCGTCACGCAGTCGATCATCAATTTTAATGATGGTTTCTATGGTTCCCCACTTGCTAAACAGCTTAACCTTCATCCCTGTTTCCAAATTTCTTCGGCCCGCATCCCTTGAATTTATATAAACCGCGTTATACCGGTGTTCTCCTTTTTTTAATCTTTCTAAATTATGGTACCAGCTATTATGCATAAAACTGTTTCTCAGTGTAATCAGCTTCAACTGGAAATCAGGTTCACTTTCAAGTTCCTGAAAAATCGTCTCCGCATTTTCAATGGATCCGCTGAAAAGCACCGGGCAGCAATCCACTTTTTTGTCTTCGGTTTGAAGCCAGTCACTATAAAAACGGCCTGCCTTCGGTTTTGGCAAGACCGCCGTTTGGCACGGCAGAGTTTTAAGCGTTTCAATTGAAAGATCAGCGTGGGACAGCATTTTATTGATACGTCCGTAAGGATCATAATTTTCCGTATTTAAAACAGAGTCAAGTCCCATCTCCTGTTCAAGCCTTGACAGTATCCACCATTGTTCTTTTCGCTCGAACAGGGGCGAAACGACGGCATCCGTATATTGAACAAAAGGTTCATGCTGCATGCCGATACCGCACGTGTTTATATCACTTCTCTCCAGCATATCCGCACAGGGCAGAAGGAAATCCGCCATTTCGCCGGTGGCATTTCGATAAATATCCAGAACAACCAGCAGGTCTAATTTTTCAAATGCCTTCCGTATCCTTTCTTCTCCGCCAACGGAAAGTATGGGATTTCCGGAAATGACAAACAACGCACGGATCGGGTCCTTTTCTGCATCAATCATATCAGACATCAGATTGCCGGGAAGGTTTCCCGCTATGGTTCTCAATGGCCCAAAAGGTGATTCAAAAAAAAGATTTTCAACATTCGCTCGTCCTGATTTTGCCGCCGGATAAAATCCAAGGGAATAGAAATTGCCGCCTTTTTTATCCAGATTACCGGTCACAAAACTGAGCATCTGGACCAGCCAGTATGAAAGGGTCCCCTGCCTCCCCATATTTATGCCGGTAGACACGTGGACAGCCGCTTTTTCAGCCCTGGAGAAATCGTGTGCAATTTCACAAATCTCCTTGCCAGGAATACCAACAACGCTTTCAACCCGTTTGGGCGGATAATTTTTAATGAATTTTTTTAGACCGTCACTGTTCTTGCCGTGCAATCCCATCAGATCTTCCTTAAACCCGCCGATACGCTCTATTTCAAACAGTAATGCCGCAAGAAAATAGAGATCGGTATCCGGTTTGATCTGTATAACTTTTCCTATGCCGTCGGCGGATTCTATTTTACGCGGATTAATAAAGCGGATCTTTACGCCCCTTTTTTCGGCTGCCATTAGTTTTGCCATCGGATCTGAAATGGATATAAAACTCATATGCGAGACCTTGGGATTCTCGCCGATAATAAGCAGGTATTGGGTATGCTCGATGTCCGGGATGGGATGCAATGTAGACGTGCCATAGACGGCTTCTCCTGCGGCAAATTTATTGGTACAATCCTGAGTGCCTGAACTGAAAATTCGGTAACAGCCTGTCTGTCTGCAAAATGATGCGATGGCAGGTGAAAGAAGAGAATTAAATGCAGTTGGATTGCCAATATATGCCGCTATGGCATTCCTGCCGTATTGTTGAATAATGTCTTTTAACCGGTCTGATATGTCACTGGCGGATTTATTCCAACTAATCCGTTCAAACTTTCCAACGACATCTGACCGCTTGTTTATTCTTTTAAGCGGATAATTAAGGCGGTCTTCATCTTTATGCATATCCAGCGCGTAAATACCTTTTAGGCAGGCAAATCCCCTGGTGACAGGGTGAGATTTATCTGTTCGAATTTTCAAAATAGTATTATCTTCTTTTTCAGCAATGAATCCGCAGGAAGCCTCGCAAACACGACAGAATGTTGATATTTGTTCAATAGCCATTTGTTCTCTCCCTTTTATTTTTTTAAAAAAGCGGTTTTTTGGATTGAACTTTACAATTAGTCCGGATTTGGCTCCAGCATACGATAGCAATATTCAAGTCAATTATTTTTTCAACAAATGGATGACACATACCCCGCCGGCCCCAACCATGTGAGCCATGGCCAGATTTACGGGTTTTTGAATTTGTCGCTTTCCGCATTCCCCTCTCATCTGCCAGAGGATTTCGGCCATCTGGCCGACACCGGTGGGCCCTATCGGGTGGCCCATGGAAATAAGACCGCCACTGCTGTTGATGGGATGCCTGCCGTTTAGCGAAGTGGTCCCGTCTTCGACCAAACGCCCGCCTTCTCCTCTTTCGCATAGGCCTATTGCTTCGGCGTAGATGATTTCTTCAATGGTAAACGCGTCATGCAATTCAATGAGATCGAGATCTTTCGGATCAACTCCGGCCGCCTCATAAGACAGGTAAGCTGATAATTCCGTCAGTGAGTATAAAGAGTCCTGGTCCGGGAGTGTGCTTTTGAGGATCGAAGCAGCTACAGTCGGACAGAGCTTGTCTGTATATTTCCTGGCAACATCCCTGGAACAAACGATAACCGCCGCTCCCCCGTCACCCCAGGGGCAGCAGTGGAGCTTTGTTAAAGGGTCTGCAATCATCCGGGCATTATGGACGTTTTCTAAGGAGACGGCCTCTTGAAAGTGGGCAAAGGGATTCAGGCTTGCATTAAAGTGGCTTTTTACCGAAATTTGTGCCAGAGGATCCACTGTTGTGCCGTGTTCTTTCATATATTGCCGGGCCACGGCGGCAAAAAAATGAACCGGACTGGCAACCATTGAGCCGACGGTCCTGTTTTTTGGGGGAGTCCTCGATTTTGATTTATCAGGCACTATGATTTTGTCAACGCCGAATGCCATGGCAATATCAAGCGCCCCCGAAGCCACCGCCAAAAAGGCTTCTCGAAATGCAGAAGAACCGCTTGCCGATGCATTTTCCACATTCATTATCCCAAGACCTGTAAACCCCATCTGTTGGCAAATTTGATGCCCGGTAGACCAGGTCGGCTGGGTCGTAGCGCAGTACGCTGTTTCAATATCTTCCCATTCCATATTGGCATCATTCAGCGCGTTTCGGATCGCTTCCGTACCCAGATCGGATATGGATTTGTCCGGAAATAGGCCATAGCGATGTAGACCGGCTCCAATCACAACGACTTCCCTCATAAGGCATAGCTCCTTTCTTACCTAGTGTCCATCCATAAACGGCATCTTTTGGCCCAGAGCTGCGTTTTCGCTCTTTCGAAATCCTCAAAATAGCACGCTATTCCTGCGGTTTCAAAATCGCTCAGGCCTTGCTCTGAACCAAAACCTACCATTTCTGGATGGACACTAGTTATAAAAAAAACAGGCCGAAATCAAAAATAAAACAGAAGATGATTGCGGCCTTTGATGTTATATGGATTTAAACCGGGACCCAATGATCCGAAACAGCGAGCTTAATTTACCCTAACGTTAATCACACCGTGTTATTGATACAACTATAGGGTTTATTTCTTTTGTAACACCCTCCGGGAGCCGGTTTGTGCATTGCCTCAACTTTTACAGAAATTATTGTCTTTTTTTCCTTTTTCGATCCAGGCCATCAGATTAAAAAAATACTTATGCATCCTGTCAAATACAAGTTTACAAATCGTTATGGTTTTATGTAGGCCATACCGGTTCATATCCAAGTCAGCCCTTCGCTTGATGTTTTATCATCAACTATTTCCCCAATAATATATGCTTTTTCATTCATCGCACCAAATCGTTCCAACATCTCTTGAGCAACCGAATCCCGCACCACCAATATAAGCCCAATGCCATTGTTAAACGTGCGCATCATTTCATGGTCTGTAATTTTACCGGCTTTTTGTAAAAAAGGAAATATCGGGGGTATCTCCCAACTGCCTTTTTGCATCAACACCTGACAGGTCTTGGGAATTATCCTGAGCAGGTTATCCTTAATTCCACCACCGGTAATATGGGCGAGCCCAAGAATGGAAAAATCTCTTAATATTCCATGTAACACTTCCGAGTAAATTCGTGTCGGTTTAATCAGTTCTTCACCAATGGTACAGCCCAGATCCGGCACATAGGAATCGATGTTTAACTTTAATACATCAAAACAGATCTTTCTGACTAATGAATATCCATTGCTGTGAAGACCGCTGGATGCAATGCCGATAATCTTGTTCCCCACATGAATTTCAGATCCGTCGACGATTTTACTGTTATCCACAATGCCGACGGAAAATCCTGCCAGGTCATATTCATTTTGGCCATACATGCCCGGCATCTCAGCCGTTTCACCACCGATGAGTGCGCAGTTTGCCGCTTTGCAACCCTCACCGATACCGCTGATGATTTGTGCAGCCACATCCGTGTCCAGATTCCCCATGGCCAGGTAGTCCAGAAAAAAAAGCGGTTTGGCCCCCTGAACCACGATGTCGTTGACGCACATGGCAACCAGATCGATTCCAACGGTGTCGTGTTTGTCCATCATGACGACGACCTTTAGTTTGGTTCCAACCCCATCGGTGGAACTAACCAGCACCGGTTGCTCAAAATTGTCCAATTGCAATGAAAAAAGCCCGCCAAACCCTCCGATGTCTCCCATGACCCCGGGACGATGGGTTTGCTTGGCTATTTTCTTGATTTCATCGACAAAACGGCTCGCTTTATCAATATCAACGCCAGCATCCGCATAAGTTAAAGAGTTTGCCATAGTTCTCCCCTAATAATTTTTTCTCTTTTCCTCTTATCTCCTGTAAAAGCTAAACCGATCCGTTATAAAAGTCAAAACAATTTTTTTGACATTACCCACATGGTATTGTAATTAATTCCGACCGGACAACGGCTGTTTTACGGTTTAAAATTGATGTTTTCGTAAAAAGTTCAAATTCAAGTTCAATTTTCCAAAGGAAAGGTAATGACAAAATTTGCAAGACTTGATCGCTTGCCGCCTTATGTATTTGCTACTGTAAACGAAATAAAGATGAAAGCCAGGCGCGCAGGAGAAGATGTTGTCGACCTTGGAATGGGTAATCCGGATCTTGGAACGCCCCATCACATCGTGGACAAATTGGTTGAAGCCGCCCGAAAACCGCACAATCATCGATATTCGGCTTCAAGAGGCATCACCAAGTTAAGAATGGCGATTGCAGGTTGGTATAAACGCCGATTTGACGTCGATATTGATCCCGATAGAGAGGCAATCGTAACCATCGGCGTCAAGGAAGGGTTGTCTCACTTGATTCTTGTAACCATCCGGCCGGGAGATGTCGTGTTTACACCCAATCCGACCTATCCGATTCACCCGTTTTCGTCGATTATTGCCGGTGGTGATGTTCGCGGTATCCCCATGGGACCGGATAGTGACTTCTTTGAAAATCTTATAGATGCAACCAAACAGACGTGGCCCCGGCCAAAGATATTAATCATCAGCTTTCCGCATAATCCGACCACAGAGGTCGTCAGCCTGGAATTTTTCCAAAAGATCGTCGATTTTGCCAAAGAAAACGATATCATGGTCATTCACGACCTGGCATATGCGGATCTGGTCTATGACGGATATAGAGCACCCAGTTTATTGCAGGCAAAAGGGGCTAAAGACGTTGGGGTTGAATTTTTTTCCCTGTCTAAAAGTTATAGCATGGCCGGTTGGAGAGTTGGATTTTGTGTTGGAAACGCCGAAACCATCGGTGCCCTGCAACGAATCAAAAGTTACCTGGATTATGGAATATTTCAGCCGATCCAGATTGCTTCGATTATTGCCCTTAACGGTCCCCAGGATTGTGTTGAGGAAATTCGGCAAACCTATAAACAGAGAAGAGATACCCTTGTTACCGGGCTTAATCGGGCAGGGTGGCCGATAGAAAGCCCAAAAGGCACGATGTTCGTATGGGCAAAGATACCGGACAACTTTCAACATATGGGTTCGGTGGAATTTTCGAAATTCCTGATCCATGAAGCACAGGTCGCGGTTTCACCCGGTTTAGGATTTGGCGAATATGGAGATAAGTACGTCCGGTTTGCGTTAATTGAAAACAATATGCGTATTAATCAGGCTGTCAGGGGAATCCGGAAAATCATGTAGCTTTTTAAGGTCCTTTTATAACCTGGTTTTTTAAAATAATCAAAGGTCTCAAAGGAATGCCCGGCATGAAAGAAATAAACATAGGACTGCTCGGATGCGGAACAGTTGGAACGGGAGTCGCAAAAATCCTCTTGGAAAACAAGGCAATCATTACGGCAAGAATGGGGGCAACCCTTAACTTGAAACGTGTTGCCGACATAGATATCACGACAGACAGAGGCATTCAGTTTGAAAAAGGGGTCTTTATCACCGATGCCGAGGCTGTTGTAAATGACCCTGATATTGATATCATTGTTGAGATGATCGGCGGCGAGGAAGTTGCCAGGGAGCTCATTTTAAAAGCCATAGACCAGGGAAAACATATCGTAACGGCAAACAAAGCGCTCCTTGCCACTCAGGGAAACGCCATATTAAAAGCGGCTAAAGAAAAAGGGATAGACCTGGCGTTTGAAGCCAGCGTCGGCGGATGCATGCCGATTATTAAATCACTGCGGGAATCTTTGGTCGGGAACCATATCCAATCCATGACCGGTATTTTAAACGGTACGTGTAATTACATTTTATGCAAGATATCCGATGATAAAAGCCCATTTAAGACCGCGCTTTTAGAAGCCCAGAAAAAC
>JAUXEW010000261.1 GCA_030620375.1 Desulfobacteraceae bacterium
AATTGACAATTGCTAACTGCTAATTGCTGACCTCTGAATTCTCTGTATAATAAAAAACGCACATGGTTTAGCTCTTTCCAAGGGAAATCCAAAACCGGGCTCTCTGGACCCGGACTTTTACTATTTAGTGTCCATCCAGAAATGGTAGATTTTGGTTCAGAGCAAGGCCTGAGCGATTTTGAAACCACAGGAATAGCACATGCTATTTTGAGGATTGCAAAATCGCGAAAACGTAGCTCTGGGCCAAAAGATGCCGTTTATGGATGGACACTATTTGCACTTGACAAAAAACATATACTATTTTAACGTTTGAACCATTCGGATATCGAAGTATTTGACAGTTGGATAATAGACAGGAGGGATAAAAGCTTGCCTTCAAAGACCGGGGCAAAATCGACCGATACGGAACAGCGGGTTGCGGAGCTGTACAAGCATATCGACCAATTGATGTACCACTATACGGCCATCCAATCGGATAGCTTAGACACGCCCTGGGGAACATTGAGCCACCAGGAATGTAAAGTCGTTAAGATGCTCGAACAGGAAGGCTCATGCATCATGCGCCAGATCGCTGAACCGTTAGGTCTTGCGCTGAGCACCGCCACCGGAATTGTTGACAGGCTGGTACATAAAAACCTGGTTCACAGAGAACGTTCAGATGAAGACAGACGAATCGTTAAGGTCGGATTAACCGATGAGGGAAGAGCCATATATGAGGCCGACAAGAAAAGGTTTATGGACTTGTGCCGAGGAATGCTGAACAGTCTGACCGACCGGGAACAAATCAGCTATCTTTCCTTGACTCAAAAAATTATAAAAAACGGATAGTCAAAGAAATGAAGCATCATGCAGGAATATGACGCTTTAAGAAAAAGCCACCATATTACCCTGCCGAATTATGGCCATCCCACCCGTAACAGAAAATCGGATAAACTGCCCCCCTGATTGAGTTTTTACCGGATTAGGATTCCACTCATGGACAATATGATAATCCTTTCACCACCATATAAGGAGACCACATGAAATATCGACAATTTGGGAAACTGGATTTTGACGTGTCTGCACTGGGCTTTGGTGCCATGCGTCTCCCCGTCACAGGGGACAACCCGGCGGCCATGGGTCCGAATATCGACGAACCCGAAGCCATCCGTATGATTCGTCATTCTATCGACCAGGGCGTTAATTACGTGGATACCGCCTATCCCTACCATGGCGGGAAGAGTGAAGTCGTTGTCGGTCAGGCCTTACAGGACGGCTTTCGTGAAAAGGTCAAACTGGCTACCAAAATGCCGTCCTGGTTTATGAACCGGTATGATGATTTTGACAAATATTTAAACGAACAGCTCGATAAATTACAAACAGATCATATCGATTTTTATTTATTGCACTCTATGAACCAGGATCTCTGGCCCAAACTACGCGACCTGGACGTTCTCAAATGGGCCGAAAATACAATGGCCGACGGACGGATTCGGTATCTGGGTTTTTCATTTCATGATAATTTAGATACGTTCAAACAAATCGTGGATGCTTACGACAACTGGACCTTTTGCCAGATCCAATATAATTTTATGGACATTGAATATCAGGCCGGAACCGAAGGACTTCAATATGCCGTCGATAAAGGCCTTGGTGTAGTGATCATGGAACCGCTCCGCGGCGGGCAATTATCCAAGGAGCCGCCGCAATCTGTAAAAAAAATGTACGAAAATGCATCAATCAAACGATCACCGGCGGACTGGGCTTTGCAATGGATCTGGAACCAGCCGGAAGTGTCGGTAGTGCTCAGCGGGATGACCGCTATGCCGCATGTTGTTGAAAATGTGGCCAGCGCAGATAATTCCGGAGTGGAGCTGCTGGGCGATGACGATCTGGCCCTCATCGATCGCGTACGCGAGGAATATCGAAAACTGAGCCCGATTTCCTGCACCAATTGCGGGTACTGCATGCCGTGTCCGAATGGTGTGGATATACCGCATGCATTCGCACAGTATAATGACGCGATAATGTACGATGACCCGCGTACGGCACGGTTTCGCTACCGGCAGAATCCCAAAGAAAAATGGGGTGACAATTGTATTGAATGCCTTGAGTGTGAAGAAAAATGCCCTCAAGAAATTTCCATTGCAGATTGGCTGAAGAAAGTTCACGAGTATCTCGGACCGAAGAAGAAAACCTAAAAAGGAGACGCAAATGAGTTGGGTATCAATTGATCAGGATAAATGCAACAACTGCGGCATATGCGCCCTCAGGTGCATGCGATGCTTTAGCAATACGGATGGAGAAATAACGGCCCACGCAGATGAAGACTGCTGCAACCTGTGCGGCCATTGTATTGCGCTCTGCCCGACAGACGCGATTACTCACAGTCAAATGGATATGAGCAATTTTACGGAGGTGAACGATCAAATCAGCTATGATACGGACGAATTCATTCAGTTAATTCGCCAGCGAAGGAGTCACAGAAGTTTCAAGGACAGGGAAATTCCGCGAAATGATTTGGAAAAATTGGTAGATATGTGTCGTTATACGCCCACCGGCAGTAACCTTCAAACCGTTCAAATCAAAGTCATTTCCAACAAGGAAAAGATCAAAAAGCTGTCTGATCTCACTATTGATTATTTTATGGAGATGATCAATAAAATCGAAAGTCAGGTCAAACAGCTTTCTCTAGAAAAGAAAGAAATTCCAAAAGAGCTCCGGGAGATGCATGACTTTGCAAATCGTTACCGGATGTTGGGACTGGCAAGAGACATCGGTATGGATCCAATCCTTCATCAAGCGCCGGCGGTTATGCTCTTTCATTCTCCGTCATCATCCAGCACACCCAAGGACGATTGTGTAATCGCCGCCCAAACCGTTGTTTTGACGGCCATGACCATGGGGCTGGGAACCTGTTATATCGGCCTTTTAAATTTCTCGGCAAACAGTTATGCACCGGTTAAGGAAGAATTGAATCTCCCATCCGGGAACAAAGTCGGCAGCATCCTGGTCTTGGGATACCCCAAGCTTAAATTCCTCCTGACCGTTGACCGGAAACCCATTCAAGTGGAATGGGAAGTATAAGGCCTTTTTCTCTAAACGGCGCGCTTATTCCTTTTTGGGGCGCCTTGAATTCAGTCGTGAAACGACACTCCGCGACGTGTAAAGGGCTGCCAATGAATTATGGGCTAAGGCATAATCCTTAACACCGATAACGGTCACCGGCGCCTTTGAATGTTTTATAAACAATACGTCATCACCGACACATAATCCAAGTAAGACACTAAGCTCACTGCCGCCTTCGTCTAGGATAGCCGCCTGCCCTACGGGGTTGCACATGGGTTGGCGCGAACCCGATACGATCTTGTCTTCTTCCGGTAATCCAACGTCGTCTGAGCTGAGCGAACCACACATACAGCTTACTGAAATCACATCAAAACCTTCGTTTATGAAAATGTTGGATAATAGTTCGGCCTCATAGGAAAGCCCCACGCAAAATGCCAGACCCAACCGGTTGTATCCCCTGTTTCTGGCATACTCCATGGTTAGCTCGACACGGTTCTTTGTGTAGATCCCTTTCCAGGTTTTTGCAACATCCTGAGCCATCTTTTGAATTTCAGGGTCATCGAGTTTGGCCCGGACTTTTTTCAGGGTTTCGGGGGCTAATTTCGAAGGACAAAATTCCGGCGCGTTGCTGACATCCCCCATAAAACAGCTTTTCTTCGCACAATAACTACATTGAACATCCATCTCTGTCATAGTAGTACCTCCAATTTTATTGAGAGCTAAACGGTTTTAATTTTTTTCCTATATATGAAAACGCTTGACAATACAACCCGCTTATTTTAACCCTTGAACCGCAATCGCAAGTGAGTAAACTACCACCCGCATAGCGGGTGGCTTTCTTTTCCCGCAAAGCGGGAAAAGGGGGCACGCCAGTGCCTCAAAGTTTCAGTTTTATCCCGGTGCGAAGCACCGGGGTTTTTTTAAAACAATAATCCGCCATGTG
>JAUXEW010000091.1 GCA_030620375.1 Desulfobacteraceae bacterium
CATGACCCGAAACGAGGATACGATTACGGATTTCACAATTTCTAATGGTTATTGGAGAAAAAAGATGGGACAATTCGGTCATGGTAACCTCCTTTGTTGCTGAAGTAAAGAATCCTGGCCCAGAGGACCCGGTTTTTTATGTTTAAGTAAATTCGTTTCAGCCTTAATTCTTGTTGAATTTGTCATCAGCTTTTTAAACTTTTTGTATCGAGATCCGCCTCCATCAGCTGATGAGGGATCTTCATATGATCGAATACTTCTCCAACCGGTCTCCAGCCGAGTTGCTTAAAAAACATAACATTTTGTAATTGTATTCTTGCGGTAAATCGTCTGCAATTTTTTGATTTAACCAGCTTTACGGCTCCTTTTACCAATAAAATCCCGGCAACGCTTCCGCGAAATTCCTTTTTCACTGCCAGCCTGCTGCCGGCCCAGCTGTCGTTGCGTTCAGGATAGACCCTAACCGTCCCGATAATCCCGTCTTTTGATTCAGCAATCAAATAAATCGATTCCTTATCATGTTCGTCAATGTCCGAATCCATAAATATCCGCTGTTCCCTGACAAACACCTCCCGTCTGATAGAGAACACTTCTTTGAGTTCCGTTCCCGTTGTGGGCTGGCGGATAATTATTTTTTTCATATCTCAAATTCCGGTAATGCACTACATGCCCCGCATCGAACACACCCGGCTTTATTTTGCTTTGATGAGAGATTGTATTTGTGGAGTATTGAACCGACTTCTTGGCACAATTCGACCATAACCGATGACTCAGGCGGTTTAGCATTTTCCATTAATGATCCGGGAATGGGCCGCAACGGCACAACAAAGGGATACACTCCCAGCTTTGCAAGATATTCAGCACCCTTAATAATCGAACGCTTCGTTTCCCCTAACCCGACAATCAAAAAACTACTAACTTGATTTTTTCCGAATAAATCAACGGATACTTCCCAAGCTTTGGTATACCATTTTAATCCAATCTCAGATTTTATCGGAGCCATTTTGGCAAGAATTTCTTCATCAAAACTCTCAATATGCAATCCAATGGTATCCAAACCGGCATCTTTTAATTCATTCAATAGGGATGGGTCATTCGGCGGTTCTATTTGAACGTGCACGGGAAGGCCTGAAAACGCTTTTATTTCATAAATACAATCACAAAGGTGCCGAATCGTATGCTTCAATGAACCGGTGCATCCGGTAGTCATTACAACATGTCCAATGCCATCAGTCTCTTTTGCAGTCCCGGCAACTTCCGCAAGCTGAGCCGGGGTTTTTACCGCAGTTGTTCGCTTGCTGTTGAGAGAAAGTTCAATACCGCAAAATTTACACCGTTTATCCGAATTCCAATAAATGCACTTTTGGAAAACCGTAGTGGCCAGACAATCTTTTCCATGCAGCAGGGCAATCTTATCATAAGCAATCCCGTCGCTTGTGACGTAATCATAGAATTTCGGCCGGGGTACCATACCAACGGAGAATAGTTTGATATCTCCCCTAAAAAGAAAAAAAATACCGTTTATCTTTTTTACAACATAACTGGATTGCTTTGCATATGAACCGTCGACCGGCACATTAACCGGAATTTCGTTCACCAGTAGGGTGCATCCTTCTGATGGACCTGCGCCACCTTTTCGTTTTGTGATATCCCCCTTTATCCGGACACCCTGGGTTAACAGTTCGGCAATGATCTCGCCCCATACAGGCACTTTATTCTTTTTCCTCATGTTTCCGAATGCGGACAAGCTGGAAGCGTAATCAGTT
The DNA here is from genome assembly GCA_030620375.1 of Desulfobacteraceae bacterium. Lineage (GTDB taxonomy): Bacteria > Desulfobacterota > Desulfobacteria > Desulfobacterales > UBA5616 > JAUXEW01. The sequence goes on from JAUXEW010000091.1 coordinate 1,767, forward strand.
ATCAGTTATCAGTTATGTGTAAAATTTAAAGCTCCCCGCTGCAAGCAGCGGGGAGCTTTAATTAAGCTGGCACCTTGTATTTCAATAAGAATAACGGCTTTTCTTTACGGGCCTTATATTCGAGTCTACACGATTGTAACAATAATAATCTATGGAATGGCCTGAAAGCAGAGAAACTTATCGACCCCTGATACTATTTTAAAATTCGCTCGCTGTTTCAGTTCAGGCACTAACTAAGAAATTTGTCCTTGTAAGGATTGACAAAAAAGACAGGAACAGAGGCCGACCTGGCCACATTTGCCGCTACAGACCCAAAAATGGCCTTGTCCATGGCTTTTCTTCCTCGAGTCGCCATGACGACCAAATCAATTCCTTCGTTATCTATATAATTTAGGATTTCATCAGCGGCATCACCGTCTAGAACGATGGTATTTGAATCCGATATGTTCGGAAAATACGTGTCTCTATATTCTTTTACCCGTTTTGTAATACCTTCGCCGGGCTTGCTTTCGTCTTCTACATAATACTCATGCACCTTAGCCACAAAAACCAGGCGAATTTCAGCACCAAATTTTTCAGCAAGCGCTTCTACATGCGGAATTATTTTGGCTGATGTTTCTGAAAGATCAACAGGGAATAAGATTTTCTTGTAATCCAACATATCAAGCCTCCTTCTGCTTATTTATAAGGTGAACAGTTAATTAAAATTTACTATATACCATATCAAAAAATCTTGTCAATTTAATAAATAAAATTGAAATAAAAATAAAGACATGATTGCCATAAGATTATTTTTGACAGATCATAATTAAATGTGCTTTTCTCAAGAGTGTCTTATTATAGAAAACTGATTTTAAATTTGTTGCATACTTTTGAAAAGGATTTTGGTCTGTCATGAAACATCTTAAAAATATCCCCCATCTGATTCCTGAGGATATCTATCCTCTTCAATGGACGGAGAATATCTGGCTGCTTGGCGTGCAGGAATTCCCATCCTTTCTGGTTGTGGGTGAAAATGCAGGTGCCATCATTGAGGCTGGTGCTAGTCTATTGGTTCCAAAAATCCTCTCCGACCTCGAAAAACTGAACCTCTCAACACCCCTTAAATACCTGGTTGTTACGCATGCGCATGCCGATCATGTAGGGGGCCTGATCGAATTGAAGCGCATTCAGCCCAACTTGTTGTTGGTAGGATCTAGAAGCAGCGCCGACATGCTGAGTAAAAAAAAGATTGTTAAAAACTTTGCAAGAGAAGATGTAAGGTACGGCAAATACCTGGCAGGCAAAGGGGTGGTTGAAGAAAAGCAGAAGATACCGGGGGCGGAGCCGCTTAAATTCGACAACCTTGTCGACAGTAACGAATTGATCGATCTTGGCCATGTTCACCTTCAATTCATTGACGCACCGGGGCACGCACCAGGGAGTATCGCCATCCTGGTAAAACCCGACAATGCCATACTGATTTCAGATTCCGCGGGATACGCTAAGTCCGAAAATGACATTTATCCCCTGTTTTTTCACAACTATTCCTGGTTTATTGATTCATTAAAGAAACTTAAAACCTTCCAGCCTGACCACCTGGGGCTGGGACACAACCTTACGATTGACGGGAAAGCGGCATCACAAAAATTTTTAGACCATGCCATAAACACAACCCGGCAAATGAAAAAATGGATTACACAAAATACCCATAGCAAAATTTCTCAAGAAAAAGTGGCTGGGGAACTTGCCGATCGTATGAACCGTTACGGCCTATTGGGAAACTTTTCAAGAGACACTCAAATCGGCCTTGCACAGCTTCTCATCAAAAGATCCGTGGAGGGTTAATTTATTTAAACATAAAAAACCGGGGCCTCTGGGCCAGGATTCTTTACTATCAGGCTTTCGGTGTAATAATTTAAGAAGGGGGAGATACAATGGAATATGAGCAAATTATTTATGCACAACATGATGCCGTTACATTGATAACGTTAAACAGACCTCAAAAACTCAATGCCTGGACTTACCGGATGAGGGGTGAATTGGTGGATGCCATTCTACGCTCTAATGAAAACCCGTCCATTGGCGCCATCATAATAACCGGTGCCGGCAAGGGTTTTTGTGCCGGTGCAGACATGACGGACACTTTCAAAACGAAATTAGATGGAAAAGATCCGCAAGATGCCGCATCACAAGCGACAGGCAGGAATTATCATTCAAAAGATTGGGTTCACCTGGTTAGGGAATCCAAACCGCTTATCGCAGCTGTTAACGGAGCGGCGGTCGGTGTGGGGCTCACTCAAATTCTGCCCTTTGACGTTATCGTAGCTTCGGACCGAGCACGATTTGGAATGTTTTTCATAAAAATGGGTATCGTTCCTGAATTGGCCAGTACCCATTTTCTTGTCCAGCGGATGGGATTCGGAAAGGCCAGCGAAATGGTTCTATCCGGCCGGCTTTACGGTGCGCAAGAGGCCTTTGAGAAGGGGCTTGCGGATCGAATCAGTCCCCATGAAAAACTGATGGATGAAGCGTTTGAGGTAGCAAAGGGAATAGCGGCCAACCCAATTCCACAATTGAGGATGATCAAAAAGCTGATAACCCAAAACGGTTCTGAAACCGACCTGGACCTGGCTATGCAGCGTGAAACCGATCTACTCGAGTATTGTTATACGACCCCGGAGCATAAAGAAGCCGTTCAGGCCTTTCTGGAAAAACGGCCTCCAAAATTCAGATAGCCAATATTTCAAATACCATACCTCAATGAATCGGGAATCCGGCATACCGGGATAGGCAACATTTTGTGTTTGTTTGAATCGTGAAACGTTTGATAGATGCAAAATACTTTTTTCTGTCTTTCGCTTAATTCATTTTCGCCGGCCGGATTTGCTTCATGCGCCATGGCCCATTCCATTTCGGCATAAGAAGCCCCGATTTGGCTTTCATCTGTACGGTTGTCAGTCCATAGTCCGTCAGTGGGAGGTGCATTTAAAACCGCTTCAATGATACCCAACTTTTCTCCGACGGCATAAACTTCTGTTTTCATCAAATCGGCTATGGGCGATAGGTCAACACCGCCATCACCATACTTGGTATAAAACCCAACACCGAAATCCTCTACTTTGTTGCCGGTTCCGGCCACCAGCATCTTATGGTGAGTGGCAAAAGCGTATAGCGTAATCATACGCGTTCTTGAACGTGTATTGGCCATGGTGAGCCCGTCCTGAATATCCGAAGGCAAGGTTTTCTCAAGCGATTGGAATATTGCCGTAAGATCCATTGTGACGCCTTTGACCCGGTCGAATCGCTGCTCCAGCCAGTTTATATGTTCCTTGGAAAGTGATAACTGGTCAGGGGATTGATAAATCGGCATAGAGAGTGCCACTATATCTTTCCCGGTCATGGCGCATAGCGTTGATGTCACTGCCGAGTCTATCCCGCCGGAAACACCGATAACAAATCCATTCAAACGGAAATTATCACAATACGTTTTTAGCCATTTGACAATATAATCGATTATTTTGTCTGTCTTCATAATGATCTGGATGGACACTAACTAGTCCTATTAAAATAACAGAATTAAAATGAGATGTAAAGATGGAAAATACTACCGCGGAAAGCCATAACGAAAAAATAACCCGAAGAAAAAGCACTATTTACACAACCAGATTTAAGCGTTATAGTAAAAAATTATGGCATAGATGAAAAACATCCCACTTAAGCTGTGAACCGCAACAGCGAGCATATTTACTGATAATGATCTGAAAACAGACTGAAACAAACGGTTTTCTGCCGATAAAACCACTCACAACAGACCATCATGAGGGGGGCTTCCATGAAAAAATTTATTTCAGCCATTATGGTGATGCTTATCATCGCGGGCGTCAGTTATTTCGTCTGGGACTATTGGTACAAACCGCCACCTGTGGTGATTACGGCTGATCCGGCCACCGAACGGGTAACCAATACCGGAAAAGTGGTCGGATACAAAGAAAATAATAACACACACGCCTGGTTGGGCGTCCCTTTTGCAAAACCACCGGTTGGTGAACTGCGCTGGAAATCGCCGCTACCACCGGACCGCTGGGAAGACACACTGGAAGCATTGGAAATTTGCCATGCATGTACACAGATCGGCGGTCCCTTGGGAAACGTGCCCCCAAAATATTATGGTAAAGCCATTGGTTCTGAAGATTGTCTATATTTAAATATATGGTCGCCTGAATTTTCCCCGGAAGACATCCCTTCAGCCGGCGACCGCCTGCCGGTAATGGTATGGATTCACGGGGGCGGCAACTCTATCGGTCATGGCGGCGGTTATAACGGCAAGTACCTTGCTGAAAAATATGACGTTATGGTTGTGACCATTAATTATCGACTGGGACCTTTCGGCTGGTTTACCCATCCTGCACTAAGAGAAAAAGGAACACCACCTGAAGATCAATCCGGAAACTACGGTACACTCGATATTATTCGAGCTTTAACATGGGTTAAACATAACATTGCCGGCTTCGGTGGCGATCCAAATAACGTAACGATATTCGGTGAATCGGCCGGAGCCCTCAATACGCTGTCCATGGTGCTTTCACCAAAAGCGAAAGGGTTGTTCCACAAGGCGATTTCCCAGAGCGGCATGGCCAGAAGCACAACCTTTCCGAAAGGGGAAAACTATAAGGATGATAATGTTCCAGGACATGCCTTTAGTTCTCGCGAGGTCATCAATAAACTGCTTATCGCCGATAATGTCGTTTCAGATCGAAAGGCCGCGGCGGCATATCAAAATAAAATGAGTGGTGGTGAAATTGCCGAATATCTGCGAGCGAAAAATAACCTGGACTTGCTCCGTGTTTATTCTGCCGGACCATTCGGAATGATATCCATGCCGATGTTATTTCAGGATGGTGAGGTGATTCCGAAAGGCAATGCCCTGGAGCTGTTTAAAAATACCGATAATTATAATCCGGTTCCCATAATTTTAGGAACAAACCGGGATGAATTCAAACTGTTTATGTCGCAAAACCCTGAATTCGTGAAGCGCTACCTGGGAATCATTGTTCGGTTTAAGGATCGGGACTTTTATGAGCTGTTTTCGCAATACAAGAGCGATGCGTGGAAAGCGATTGGTGTTGACGAAATCGCCTCTCGCCTCAGCGAGTCTCAAGAAGAGAATGTTTACGGTTACCGATTTGACTGGGATGAGGAACCCGCCATTCTCGGCATGGACATGAGCATGCTGGTCGGTGCCGCCCACGGCCTTGAAATATCGTTCGTGTTTAACAATTTTGATAGGGGTTTAGGGCTTTTGGATGTCCTGTTTACAGACGACAATCTTCCCGGCAGAAAAGCCCTTGCTAACAGTATGTCATCTTATTGGGCCGAGTTTGCCTACACCGGTTCACCAAAAAAAGGAAGGAATGGGGAAGAATTCGAATGGAAGGCATGGGACAGCAGTGGGATTGACAGCGATAAATTTATTATTTTCGATACCCCGGAAGGGGGGGGTCTCCGGATGTCTTCCGATATCATCACGCTTATTGATTTAAAAAATGGGCTACTGGAAGATACTTCTTTTCCCAGCCGGGAAAAACACTGCGCAACTTACGTAAGTCTGTTCAAAGATACCCCTTTGTGGAATGACCAGGAGTACGAGAGCTTAGGCGGCCAATGATGCGGAGATTATGCAAAGGAGAGCTTTGATCGTTAAGCGGTCACCTTAGTTTAAAAAGCGTTGACCCCAGAGTCCTGGTCATCTTAAGGGTGGCATCCGTGATATGAATTTTGCGTATCGCCACATATGAGCCATAACTCGAATTCCCATCTCCGGAAACAGATAATATGGAATTTTATGATTTAAAAAAAAATCCCCCGTAGCCTGAACCTCTTCTCTATCGCCCAGCAAAGAGAAAAAAACGGGTTTGGTATGGTATTCATGAATCATTTCCACCATGGGACGGTAAATATCGGACCCGAACAAGGCAAAAGAGATAAAAATAACCCCATGAACGCCGTCATCCATTAAGAGTGCTTTAAGAATACGGGTCATTGTTTTTTCAAAGCCATGAACCATCATATCAGGAAAAATATCTATGGGATTCTTGGACTTATAATCGTGCGAGATTACCTCAGAGAGCATTTTACGAGTTTCATCTTGAAACCTGGCAAGGCCAAGGCCATTATCTATCGCTTTATCAATACACATGATGGCTTGTGCCCCGCTGTAAGTGACAATAGCAATTCGCCCCCCCTGGGGGAGGGGCATCCATTGAAATCCCATAAGGGCCGCCAGGATCTCTTCAATTTCCCCGATTTTCAATACACCGCTTTGACAGAGAGCCCCGTCAAGCACCTTGTCATTCACGGCAAGGCTGGCCGTATGGGTGGCAATTGCGTCACTCCCTGCGGCCGTTCGTCCACCTTTCATTAACAAAACAGGTTTCTTATATACCGCTCGACGGGCGGCTTCTAAAAATTTCCTTCCATCACGAATATCCTCTAAATACATCCCGATGATTTGCGTTTGTTCATCATCAGAGAAATAATTGAGAGCATCGCTTTCGTCCACATCTATTTTATTGCCGAGTCCCATCCCTTTTGAAATCCGCAGGTGTTCAAAGGAACTCAGATATCGCATAAACGCACCGACAAATATTCCGGATTGTGCCGCAAATCCAATGGATCCCGGTCTAAGTGCCCTGGCACTGGCAAAATACGAGGTTGTCAAACCGGTTTCAGTATTAATGATTCCTAATGTATTGGGACCAAACGCCCTCATCCCTGTCGACCGGAGGATCTTGATAATTTCCTCTTGATATATCCTACCCTCCGCCCCCGACTCTGAAAAACCTTCGGATGAGATAACAATACCTTTGACCCCTTTTCGGGCGCATGCTTCTGTGGCCGCTGGAATAGCGCCGGGAGGAATGATCATTACGGCCAAATCAATGTCAAAAGGAACATCGTTGATCGTGGTGAAAATATCAACACCGTAAATGTCGCCCCCCTGGGGATTAACGCCGGCAATATTTCCTTGAAAACCGGTTTGACGAAGAATTTCAAGCAGCATGGCGCCCGGTTTGGTTGGATTGCGAGAGGCACCAATCACCACCAGATTTTTAGACGCCATGATTTCGGAAAGAGAATACATCCTTACCCCAACAAAAAGAAATATGAAAACAGAATCCTGAGCCGGATGACCAGGCTTTAAATTTTTACCTCAATTGAGCGAGGTTTTAGCAAACTGCTACCCGCATACCGGAAAAAACAGGGAGGGTGCCGAAACCATAAAAACCCGGAACCAATAAGATTGGCTCCGGGAGTTATTATTCGAGAAAATCAATAAAGCCCCCGCCCAGAAAACTTACTGAAAACATATCCTGCGTTAAGCCGGAGTTAATAACCGCTTTTGTCCTCAGCAGATTTGCGCCCCAGTACTCGGTTTTAAAATCATTGTATGCAGTGGAACATTGAAAAGGACCAAGTTCACCTTGCTGGGTGGCCTGTGCGGCGTACCCTGCCCAAATCGCCCTCCAAAAATTACCCATTTTGTCATATATCTCGGCGCTATGGGCATAATTAATATTTTTAAGGATATAAAGGATTCGCTTGGATTCGGGATATCGGGGGTTTTTTGCCTTAATTTCAACTACATCAGAGCCCCAGAGTTCCCATGGATCAACATCCACGATCGGTCCGGGAAACCCG
>JAUXEW010000283.1 GCA_030620375.1 Desulfobacteraceae bacterium
CCGCCCTCGGACAGAATACCGAGGAGGTGCTGATGGATCTGGGGAAATTATCCTGGGAGGAAATCGAGGCATTGAAGGAAAAGGAAGTCATTCTATAAACCGGATATTTTGGAACGTTAAGCGATAATTTTCAATAAGTTCGCGTGGCCCGACCCCAATTACTGTTTGTATAAGTTAGCGTGGCCCGACCCCAATTGGCAAAAGGTTGGTTAATATAACATGGAGAACTCCTCATGACTATTCACATCAGTGTTGAATTGTCTCATGTTTGCCCACTCGATGACATTTCTCGGCACGCCGTAGCGTTAGAAACGAGCGGCTTTCACCGTGTCTGGGTCCCAGACACCATGGTCACTCCGTGGGAGGCATGGCTGGCCGCGAACATGATCGCGCAGCATACCACCCGCCTTCAGATCGGGGTGGGTGTGATGAACCCCTACACCCGACATCCCATAGTGATGGCCCAAATGGCCAGCACCCTTCAGAATTCCTGCGGCGGGCGACTGGCGCTGTCGATTGGCAGTGGAGTCGGATGGGTCTTAGATAAGGCTGGGATTGTGCAGCATGCATCGGCAGTGGAGGAATGCATCACTTCAGTGCGCAGCATGATCGCCGGCCAGCGCACCAGTATGAACGGCCATACCTTTCGTATCGACGGCGTCCGCATTCGGATCATTCCCCCGGAAAACGGTGTTCCCATCTACCTGGCCGCTGTCAGCCCCGATAGCTGGGAGACTGCTATGCGGGTAGCGGACGGTGTGGCCACATTCTGGAATGAAGGTATGGTCGAGATCCGTCGACGGGTAATGGCAGACCGAAATCTGCCCACGGCAGCCTTGGTCCCGTTTACGCTTTCACCTGAGGGCATTTTCGGGCAGAAGACGATTTCTGCAAATGAACTGGGTGCATGCGTCGAAGCAATGAAAGAAGCGGGTATTGAAGAGATGATGGTCAGTTACCGGGACCTAACCGATCTGGAAACGATTGCCCGGCTAATCCAATAACTCATCTGAGGGCCGTCCCCTTTTGTTTTGTGTTGAAAACTGAGGCATAGATTGTGAATGCTATGATAGTTACTTGAATGTGGGCATATACCATATGTTGGGATTTTAGATATGTCGTGATTATTGCTAATACTGCAATCAAGAAAAATAAATGAATGGCTCACTTATTAAAGTTTATCCTTTGTAATCTTGATTTTAAACAAACGGGCATGCGAAATAATTTTTTAGAAAAAACACGACATAATGCGAATTTATATCTCTTCCATAATTCAAAATAGGAGGTGATTCAATTGACTGACCTAAAAAGGCGACTTGTTAAACATGGTGTTTTTCTATTTTTTGTCGGATTATTGACTGGCTTGTTCATTACCCTAATGAAAAACCCACGAATGGGTTTAGCAGCTCATTTAGAAGGCCTGATGGCAGGAATGCTACTTGTTTTGGTGGGTGGTTGTGTTTGGCAGTATTTAAACCTATCAAGAAAGTGGACAAATATTGCTTACTATCTACTTCTATATTCTGCTTATGTTACCTGGGCAGGAACCCTTTTGGGTGCACTTCTCGGAACAAGTCGTTCGACGCCCATTGCTGGAGCAGGATTTAGTGCTCCAGAATGGCAGGAAACATTCCTCTCGCTTTTCTTGCTTTCGGAGGTTGCAGCAATATTAGTATTTTTTTGCCTTATGTTTTATGGATTAAGAGGAAAAGGTAATAATAAATAACCATCTTTTGATATTTGATGTCAGGGTCTACGTTATATCTTATGGTTCGGTTTTATGAAAAATTTAATGGGATCGACAGTCCTCGCCGAATAAAAAAACCGGCTAAAATTTTTTCACACCCCCCGCACCTTACGCTCATTTAAAATGATTCTTGAAATAATTTCATTCATGATTTCGCTGGTGCCGCCGCCGATGGACATAACGCGGTTGTCGCGGTAGAGCCGTTCCACCACATAACCGCGCATGAATCCATATCCGCCGAAAATCTGGGTGGCCTCAAAGGTGACCTGATTGCTCACCATGCAGGCAAAGTTTTTGGCCATGGAAATTTCCTTGACCTGGTTTTCACCGGCATTGATCTTGGCCGCTATGCGATAGGTAAATTCCCGGCTGGCCTCCAGAAGGGTGGCCATTTCCGCCAATTTGTGGCGGGTGACCTGGAATCCGGACAGGGTCTTGCCGAAAGCCTTTCTTTCTTTGACGTATCTTAAACATTCATCAAGGCATATTTCGGAAATCATGTTGGTCTGGCCAGCCATTCCCAGCCGTTCATGCTGGAAATTTTCCATCTGGTAATAGAATCCTTTGTTTTCTTCGCCGATGAGGTTTTCAACGGGAACGATACAATTGTCAAAGAAGAGCTCTGCCGTGTCCGAAGCCCACCAACCCATTTTCTTCAACTTATTGGAAACCGAAAATCCCGGAGAATCAGATTCGACTATCAACAAGCTGATGCCGTGAGCCCCTTCTCCTCCGGTTCGAACGGCAACGGTAAACTGGCCCGCCTTAATGCCGGAGGTGATAAAAGTCTTGCTGCCGTTGACCACATAATGGTCTCCGTCTCTCACTGCCGTTGTTTTGAGTGCGGCCACGTCGGACCCGCCGTCCGGTTCGGTCACCGCCAGTGCGGCCTTTCTTTTTCCTTTGATAACCGGTCTGACGAATTTTTCTTTCTGCTCATGGGTTCCATGGGCAACAATAGGTGGCAGGGCAACACCATGTATGCTCAGGCTGGCCGCTATGCCGATGGAACCGGATCGGCAAAGCTCCTCGGAAACCACGATGCCGTCAAAAACGTCTCCCTCAACACCGCCGTATTCAACGGGATAATTGATGCCCAGAAATCCCAGTTCCCCTGCTTTCCGGTAGAGATCCATGGGGGTTTCTCCAGCCTCTTCCCAGTCGTCCACATAGGGGATGATTTCTTTTTTTACAAATTCTCTCATCGCTTGCCGCAGCATGTCATGTTCTTTGGTGAAATAGTTCTGGTATGAAGCAGTGTTTCCGGCCGTAGTCATTTTTTTCTCCTTTTTGTTTTGCAGATGATTTCAACTATCATAATAAAATCTTTTTGTCATGACGGGAAAACACCTACAAATCTTGTGGGGAAATCCCGACGCTACAATGTGGCATATAGAGGGTTCGCAGTAAATTACTACGGCTTCACCCTTGACGCCGCGGACCCGGGGCATTCTCGACTTTTGCAACGTTAGGGTTTACTTTCGATACTGATGGAAAAGATGGTAGTTCGCCAGTCGAGAGAGGGAAGTAGCGGCATGTTCAAAGCTCCTATAAGCTGGAATTCCTGCTTCACACAGATACTTCTGAAGCTTGTATCCCGCGAGTTTAAATTTGGGGTTTGTTTTTGTTGTTCGCCAGCAAACTACACATGGCTTATCCTTTAAA
>JAUXEW010000265.1 GCA_030620375.1 Desulfobacteraceae bacterium
CCATAAAATGCGGTCCGGCATTCCCGTTGCCGAAGATATCAACCGCATTTCCCAAACAGTTCCAATATTGCTCCCAATGGTGGGGGCCGCCTACACCTTTACCGCGATATTGATCAAAAAGCGGCTGGGTTGCCAGATCAACAGCTACACCGATTTTATCCGCCCCGGCCTGCTTAAAATTCGTCAGGTCACTGCGATTCATAATTGTCGGCGAAACAAGGATACTGACCGGAATATCAAATCTACTTCGTAATCGCTCACAAACCTGTATGGTGTCCGATAGTGAATGCTTTCTGGTAATCATTGATATACAGATTCGTTTCACCTTATCCTGCCGCTCGGATATCCGGTCTACTATGTCAATCAGCGAGTATGTGGGCCAACTAACCCGTATAAAACTTTTTTTATCGTATTCCCCCGGCCGGTTTCCGGACAGGCCACAATACGCGCATTTGGCTATACACCCTTCTTCATAGGTCAGCAACAGATTTATACAATACAGCATTGCGTTCCGGTAAAAACGGCCGGGTTTAAACCCCAATGTCATAGCCGCCGCCAGGCTCATTCTAACATATTCGGGACTCTCTTTTTTCTCTGACCCGGTCATTATCGACATCATAAGGCTATATCCTGAAATTCCCCTGAAACCGAGCAGCAGGTCGGTTGATATTTAATCTTGAGACCATTTTTTATGGCGTGCGCTACGGCTTCATCTGAGGGAAGTGCCATTCGATTTACACCGGCATCGATCGCCATAATTTCCATTTGCCGGTTGCCCCGCTCTCTGGCACATCCCAGACTGATCAACGCATCAGGCACGGCAAATCTGGTTTCGGCGATAATATCTGCGATGGCTTCAGCCGGTGGCAATTTAAAGTTCATGGCAGGAGTTCCGGGTATCTTCATAATCGATACAATAACAACTTGTCGAAGCGGAAACCGTGAAAGGATTTGAATGGCCTGTTTTTCTCCTCTAATTTCACCAAAATGAAGCCCGCATACTACATGCGGGACAATATCCAGTTTCGCTTGCGCCAATGCTTCCAAGGCTTTTATGATTCGAGAAATTCCAAACGGTACGTGATAAATGCGTTGAAACGTCTCATCATCACCGATCACGTCGATTAAGACCTGGTCCACCCCGGCCGCTTTTAAATCAAACGCCGTTGATACATCCGTCAAACCGCTGTGAACCGATATATAAAGCCCGGTTTTTTGTTTGATCTCCCATATTGCCGGAATAAATCTTTCCCACGGCAGGCGTCCGAATGCATCACAACCGCCGCTGATGAGAACACCATAATTTCCTTTTTTATATATGCTTACGCATTGATCCACCAGATCTTCGGCAGTTGTCGCCCAAATCATGGGCTCCAGCAATTTTCCTGCACAGTGATCACATTGTAAGGCGCAATGATTGCCGGTGATTGAAATCGCCTGGTATTTTCCTGAAATCCCGCTGCATTGAATCATGCCGGGGACATAAAAGGTGAGTGTCTTACCGAATTTGCTCCATGATGATTCTCTGGATTGGCGCAGTTTATTCCTCAGTTCCGACATAATATTCTCTGAACGCCACCCAACAGGTTTTTATAATGGTGTCTAATTGACACCAATGTTGTTCCAGCAAATTCCGACGGTGGTATGCCCTGTCTATTGCTTCCCCGTACGAATCTCTCCAGTCTTTTTCATATTTCGACAATAGTGCTAAATCCTTGGCCTCTATGGCTTTGACCGCCCATTCTCCAGCTTTCCGCCCACTGATCAAGGCAGCAGCAATTCCGGCACCGGTAATCGGGTGTGTATGCCCGGCCGCGTCCCCTACAAGAAGGATATTGCCCTTTACCACACGTCGAACCGGCTCAGCCGGTATCCATCCGCCAAACCATTTTAAAATTTTCGGAAATATTTTTCCTTCTTCCACCAAACGGCCAATGAATTGTTCGAGTAGCTTTTTCAAAGAAACGTTATTACCGTTTTTCTTCTTTCTTCCCAGTCCGACATTGGCTTCATTTCCTTTGGGAAACAGCCATCCGTAACCACCGTATATATCTTTATGAAAATAAACGTGGGTAAATTCCAATGGGTTTTTCAGCAAAACACGTGCTTGAACAGAAGGTATCAGGTGGCGGTTTACAGAGCTGATCCATTTCCCTACTTTAGAATGCGGGCCATCTGCACCAATAATAATTCTCGGGCTTATTTTCAAAAGCTCCCGATCCTTCTTTCTAACGACTACTTCCTGATTGTCCCGGTAAAGCACGGTAGTGGAAAGCAGAATTTCAGCCCCTGCCCTTTCCGCCTCGCGAGCGAGGGTTTGGTCAAAAAGATCCCGGTGAATGGTAAATCCCGGGGCCACCGTCTCAACATGGCTGCCATCCGGTAACCATGTCCGCATTCCACGAATACGTTGAGCCACATATTCACTTCCCAGATTCACTTCACCTAATAATTGAGCGGGAATATACTCGGCACACCGCACCGGAATGCCGATACGTGCGCTTCGGTCCGCAACCAAAACCGACATTCCTTTTTTAGCTGCGGCCGTCGCCGCTGATGAGCCGGCAGGTCCGGCTCCTACTACCAGAATATCACAATGAAACCTTTTCATAACCAACGCTTATCTCAGGAGTGGCAATCTTATTAGAAACCATTTCAAAACCGACTGACGCTGATCTTCGTGGGCAGTTACATCTACTGATTGTTAAATTTTGGTTCTACCATGTCAATCCATTTGTTGGATTTATAATACGATAGTTTTTTTTCGAACAATCCTTTTTCCTCGTCCGTCAAATCTCCCGGCTCGAGCCTAATCTTAAAATGCCTTTCAAAACTATTTCGGATTGCGTCCTTGATCTCTTCCAAGGCCGGCGCAACTCCCAATTCCCATTTAAGGCAAGTTACCCGTTGTTTTACTGAATCGATCTCCTTTTCCCTGAGCTTTTCAACCGGAACTTGAAGGCATTTTTGCATGGTGTCTACATCAAAATCCACCAGCATGGTTCCCTGAAATAATAAAGCGCCGTAGGACTCGGTCCCACCGGTTCCCGATATTTTTCGGCCGTTGATTTCAATATCGTTTCTTGGCCTGAAAACAGCATTGACACAGAGCCGATTAAGAGCGCTTATGACCGGATCGCATAGACGCCGAAACAGTTTATCCGTAATAACGTTAACATTGAAAAACCGTTTATCGCAAATGACCTCCCACCCTAATTGACTTTCATCAAAAAATATCGCACCGCCGCCGGTGATACGCCGATTGATTTGAATATCATTCGCCTTACAGTATTCAACCCTAACCTCCTCTGAAACCGACTGATGATGTCCCACCAGCACGGCCGGAGGAGAAAACTGTAGAAAACGGAAGGAATCAGGTGTCTTTCCTTCACCTTTTAATTCCAGCAACACATCATCCAGTGTCATATTTTCCGCTGCGGTCATGGGCGGCATATCCAAAAGCCTGAATTGCTTCATTTAATGATCCAATATACTTATGTGGTTCTTCTCCAATTTAGTTGGAGAAGAGGGTCCAAGGATTCCAGGGGTCAAGGATTCAAGGGTTTGTTTTCTAAAGACTTTATCAGCGCCTTTAACATTCTTCCGCTTTCTGCTATATTAGAAGGAATAGACACAACCGATCTTCTTATCTGTGAAGTTAGACCGTGTCTTTCTTCCTTTGGGGATATTGCTGTTATTCTATATATCTCTAAACAGAGTTCGTATGACTTCTGCCAGACTTTCAAATCTTTGTAATTCTTTAGTATTGAGTGCTGATGGGTCACTTCGTGTCACTCGAACC